>CAYWOT010000158.1:0-6209 GCA_964459975.1 uncultured bacterium | reverse complement strand
CCCTCAAGGAGCGCAGTTCGGATCTCTTGACCGTGAACGAAGCCCTGCAGCAGGAGATCGCGAACCACAAGCGCACCGAGGAGTGCCTTGCCGGCGAGAAGGAGCGCCTGTCGGTCACGCTCCTGAGCATCGGAGACGGCGTCATCAGCATTGACACGGAAGGGAAGGTGGTCCTGATCAACAAGGTTGCCGAGAAGCTCGTGGGATGGACGCAACGGGAGGCCGCCGGCAGGCCTCTCACCGACGTTTTCGTTTCCGTCGATGTTCATGATCGGCAAAAACCGATCGATCCGCAGAGGGATTGCGCCGCGGGGGACGGCGGGCACGTCGTCCTGGACCGCGTGCTGCTCGTCTCCCGCGACGGGTCCGAATACGACGCTTCCATCTGTTTCGCGCCGATCCGGGACCCGAGGGGGAGCACCGTCGGAGGCGTCCTGGTGTTCCGGGACAACACCGAGCGAAGGAAGATCGAAGAGAGGCTGCAGAACGCTCAGAAGCTCGAATCGATCGGCGTCCTCGCCGGCGGAATCGCGCACGATTTCAACAACTACCTTTCCGCGATCCTCGGCCACACCTCCCTGGCCCGGATGCAGGGCAGCGGTCCCGTCCTGGAGCGGCTGGACGCGATCGAAAAGGCATCCTGGCGGGCCAGAGACCTGACCCAGCAGCTGCTGACCTTCTCCAAGGGGGGAGCGCCCGTCAAGAAGACCGTGTCGATCGTGGGCCTCATCCGGCGGGCCGCGACGTTCGTCACCCGGGGCTCGGGCGTCCGTTGCGAGTTCCGCTTCGCTCCGGACCTGCGGCCCGTCGAAGCCGACGAAGGGCAGCTGAGCCAGGTCGTGCACAACCTGGTCATCAACGCCGTGCAGGCGATGCCGGACGGCGGCCTCATCCGGATCTCGGCGGAAAACGTCGCCGCGGACGCCGCGCTCAGCCGAACGGGACTGTCCGGCGACCTGGTCCGCGTATCGGTGCGCGATGAGGGCAAGGGAATCCGACCCGAGGACGTCCCCCGAATCTTCGACCCGTTTTTCACGACCCGGGAGCAGAGAAGCGGCCTCGGGCTGTCCACGGCTTATTCGATCATCCGGCAGCACGGCGGCCGGATCGAAGTGGAGTCGGACCGGAACTCGGGAACCGCCTTTCACCTGGTTCTCCCCGCGTCCGAACGGCCCTTGAGCGACGGCGAGCCGGCGCCGGCCCCGCCGCGCGCCGGTCGGGGGACCATTCTCGTGATGGACGACGAGGAGTACATCCGCAAGCTGGTCGACACCATGCTGAAGCACCTCGGATACGGCGTCCGATGCGCACGGGACGGCGCGGAGGCCGTCGCGCTCTACCGGGAGGCGATGGAGGCCGGAGAACCGTTCGATGCGGTGATCATGGATTTGACGGTGCCCGGCGGAATGGGCGGCAAGGAGGCGATCCGGCTGTTGAAGGAGCTGGACCCCGTCGTTACGGCGATCGTGTCCAGCGGCTATTCGAACGACCCGATCCTGGCGGAGCCGGACAAATTCGGCTTCGCCGCGGTCGTGGCAAAACCGTACACGCTCCCCGTCCTGAGCGATACGATCGCGCGCATCGTCGTCGCCAAACCCGGAAACAACATGCGGGCTACATGAGCAGGGACAGGACGGAACGCTCGGCGAACGCCAGGACCGACGCGGGCACGAGGCCCAGGACGAGCACAACGGCCGCGCAGGCGCACAGCGCCGCCGAAAAGAGGATGCGCGGCGGGCGGGGGACCGGCACCTCGTCCTCGCGGGGCACCATGTACAGGTACACGGCCACGCGCAGATAATAGTAGAGGGACACGGCACTGTTCAAGACCCCGATGACGGCCAGCCCGATGTATCCGTTCTTCACCGCTGCGCTGAAGAGGTAGAACTTTCCGACGAATCCCGCAGTCGGGGGGATGCCGCCCAGAGAGACGAGGAACAACGTGAGCAGGGCTCCCAGCGCCGGATACCGGAACCCGACGCCCCGGAGGTTCCGGATATCGTACCCGTCGTCCTCCTTGTGTGCGAGAAGGATGGCCACGCCGAAGGCGCCCGCGTTCATGAACACGTACACCAGCAGGTAGAAGAGGGCGGCCTCTCCGCCGAGAACGCCGCCGGCGACCAGCCCGACGAGCACATACCCGGCGTGCGCGATCGAGGAGTAGGCGAGCAGCCGCTTCAGGTTGTCCTGAGCGAGGGCGGACAGATTCCCCACGGTCATCGTCAGAACCGCCAGGATCCACAGGATCTTCCACAGGGCGGGCTGCGCTCCCGGGAGGGCCACCAGGAGCACCCGGATCAGGGCTGCGAACGCGGCCGCCTTGACCGCGGCCGACATGAAGACGGTGATGACCGTCGGTGCCCCCTCGTAGGCGTCCGGGGTCCACATGTGGAAAGGGACCAGCGAGACCTTGAAGGCCAACCCCACGAGGAGCAGGCCCGCCCCGATGAGAAACAGCGGAGACCCCGCGATCCCCGCATCGTACAGAGCCGTGGCCAGGGAGGCGATCTTCGTCGTGCCGGTAGCCGCGTACATCAGGGCGATGCCGTACAGAAAGAACCCGGTGGCGAAAGCCCCGAGAAGGAAGTATTTCAGGGCCGCCTCGACGGAGGAAATGCGGTGCCGGTGGAAGCCGACCAGGACGTAGAGCGGGATCGACAGCGTCTCCAGTCCGAGGAAGACCGTCATCAGGTCAGCCCCCTTGGCGAGGAACATCATCCCCGAGGTGGCCAGCAGGATGAGCGAGTAGAACTCGCCCTTGTGCGTGCCCTCCCACTCCGAGTAGCCGGTCGCCATCAAAAACGTCAGGCCGCAGGCGCACAGGATGACGACGTCGGCGAATGCCCCGAGCCCGTCGTGGACGACCATTCCGGAGAACCCCACGATCGTGGCCGACCCGAGGGCGGCGACTGAGGCCAGGGACACCGCGACGCCCAAGATGCCCGTCCAGCACAGGATGCGCTTCCTTTCCCCGTCGACGACAAGGTCCAGGACGAGGATGACCAGAGCGGTGGCCACGACGACGATCTCGGGCGCGATGCTCTGCACGCTCGTCATCAACGCGGTTCCGGTCGGGAAAATCGGCGCCATCGGCGTCATCTCCTCCCGCCGTCGTCGCGCACGGCCAGGCGCTCGCCGGGCGGCCTATGGACCGCCGCCGCCTGCCGCTGCGTCTCCATCCGCGAGACGAGCGCCGCCACGGAGGCGTCCATCTTCCGGAGGAACGTCTGCGGGTACACCCCGATCCAGAAGACGAAGACCAACAGGGGAAGCATGTAGGCGACCTCGCGTGCGTTCATGTCGCGCAGGCCGCGGTTCTTCTCGTTCGTAATCGTCCCGAACATCACACGCTGAACCATCCAGAGCATGTAGACCGCGGCGAAGATCACGCCGCTCGCCGCGATCACCGCGTGCGCGCGGAGCGGCCGGAACGCCCCCAGCATGATGAGAAACTCGCCGACGAATCCGTTCATCCCGGGGAGCCCGATGGACGACAGCGTCACGATCAGGAAGCAGGCGGCGTACAGGGGCACCACGCGGGACAGCCCCCCGTACTCCGAGATGAGCCGGGTGTGGCGCCGCTCATAGAGGATTCCGACGAGGAGGAACAGCGCGCCCGTCGAGACGCCGTGGTTGACCATCTGGAGGATTCCTCCCTCGATCCCCTCGACGTTGAACGCAAACAGCCCGAGCATCACGAAGCCGAGGTGGGCGACCGAGGAGTACGCCACCAGCTTCTTGATGTCCTTCTGGACCATCGCGACCAGGGCCCCGTACAGGATCCCGATCACCGCCAGCGTCGCCAGCAGCGGTGTGAGCGCGGCCGCGGCGACCGGGAACAGCGGCATCGCGAACCGCAGGAAGCCGTACGTCCCCATCTTCAGCAGGACCGCCGCGAGGATGACCGATCCCGCCGTGGGCGCGTCGACGTGCGCGTCGGGAAGCCACGTGTGGAAGGGGAACATCGGAACCTTGAAGGCGAACGCCAGCGCGAAGGCGCCGAAAAGCCAGAGCTGCAGGGAGGCCGGCAGGGTCAGCGCGTACATTCGCTCGAGGTCCGCCGAATACACGCCGGTGGCCGCGTGGTACCGGAAATAGAGCACGATGATGCCGACCAGCATCAGCACCGAGCCCGTGAACGTGAACAGGAAGAACTTGATCGCCGAGTAGATCCGCCGGTCGCTGCCCCACACGCCGATCAGGAAGTACATCGGGACGAGGACGAGCTCCCAGAACACGTAGAACAGGAACAGGTCGACGGCGAGAAACACCCCTACCATCCCGACCTCGAGCACGAGGAGAAAGACCAGGAATTCCTTGACGTGCTTCTCGACGGACGAATACGTCGACAGGAGGGTGATCGGCATGAGCAGGGTCGTGAGCAGGAGGAGCCACAGCGAGATGCCGTCCACCCCGACGTGGTAGCTGATCCCGTACTGCGGGATCCACGCGACCTTCTCGACGAACTGCATCGCCGCGGTCGACCCGTCGAACCGGACCGCCACGGGCAGCGAAAGAAGGAACTCCGCAAGCGCGACCGCCACGGCCGTGTGCCTCAAGAGCCGCTCGTTGTCCCTCGGCATCAGGCAGAGCACGACGGCGCCCGCGAGCGGCAGGAAGATCAGGACGCTGAGCACGTGGGGAATCATCGCGTCACGACCACAGCAACAGCCCGACGAGGACGACCGCGCCGAGCAGCAGGGAGAAGGCGTACGTTCCCACGACACCGGTCTCCAGGCGCCTGGTCCGCTCACCCATTCCACGCACGAAGGAGGCTACGCCGTTGACGGTCCCGTCGATGAACGACGCGTCGAATGCCTGCCACAGCCACTGCGACGCGTTCACGATCGTGCGCACCACGACGGCGTCGTAGATCTCGTCCACGTAGTATTTGTGGAGCACGGCGTCGTACAGCCCGGGTACCCGGGAGGCGATCTCGCGCGGCCTCTCCGGGCGCAGCCGGTACAGGTACCAGGCCAGACCGATCCCGACCAGCGCGGCCGCCACCGACGCCGCCATGAGAAGGGATTCGACCGCCGCGACCGAGTGCGCGGCGCCGGCGGCCGCCCCTTCGGCGGTCCCCCCGAACACCGGGGACAGCCAGGCCCCGAACCGGTTCCGCCCGCCCAGCACCGCGGGGACGCCGATCCATCCGCCGACGGCCGCGAGGACGGCCAGCACGACCAGCGGCACCGTCATCACGGCGGGCGATTCGTGGACATGCCGTTCGAGGTCCGGTTCCATTCGGGACGGGCCGTAGAAGGTCAGGAAGATCAGGCGGAACATGTAGAAGGCGGTAATCCCTGCCGCGACCGTGCCGACCAGCCACAAGACGACGTGGCCGTGCGGGGAGAAAAAGGCCTGCCCGAGGATCTCGTCCTTGGAGAAGAAGCCCGAGAAGCCCGGGATTCCCGAGATCGCCAGCGTGGCGATCAGCATCGTCGCGAACGTAACCGGAAGGCGCCCCTTCAAGGCGCCCATGCGTCGCATGTCCTGTTCGCCCGAGAGCGCGTGGATCACCGAGCCGGAGCAGAGGAACAGGAGGGCCTTGAAGAAGGCGTGCGTCATCAGGTGGAAGATCCCCGCGGCGAACGCGCCGACGCCGCAGGCGAGGAACATGTATCCGAGCTGGGAGACGGTGGAGTAGGCCAGCACCCGCTTGATGTCGTTCTGGGCGATCGCGATGGTCGCGGAAAACAGCGCGGTCGCCGCGCCCACCGCGGCCACCACGCCCATCGAGAAGGGGGCCTGGAGGAACAGCGCGTGCGTGCGGGCCACCATGTAGACGCCGGCGGTCACCATCGTGGCGGCGTGGATGAGGGCGGAGACCGGGGTGGGGCCTTCCATCGCGTCCGGCAGCCAGACGTACAGGGGAATCTGCGCCGACTTTCCCGTGGCCCCGACGAACAGCAGAAGCGTGATCGCCGTTGCGACCCCCGTGGTCAGGACGCCGCTCCGCGCGAGAACCGGAACCCGTGCGAAGACCTCGGTATAGTCGAGCGAGCCGAAGGTCCAGAAGACGAGGAAGAGCGCCACGAGGAAGCCGAAGTCGCCCACGCGGTTCACGATGAACGCCTTTTTCCCCGCATCGGCGGCGCTTTTCTTCTCGTACCAGTACCCGATCAGCAGGTACGAGCACAGGCCCACGCCTTCCCAGCCGACGAACATCAGGAGGAAGTTGCTCCCCAGAACGAGCAGCAGCATCGTGA
>CAYWOT010000157.1:334-6246 GCA_964459975.1 uncultured bacterium | reverse complement strand
TGAGCGCGGCGAACCGGCCGGACAGATCGTTGACGAGCGCCAGGAGCTGCTCCCGTTCCCTGCGCAGACCGTCCGCGTCGCCTGCAGCGCCGCCGGCCTTCTCATCCCCGTTCATCGTCTCTTCCTCCCCCTCGACCCACGCGCGCGAATGCTAAGGATCGTCGCCCGCAGCTCCTCTCCCTCCCGGAACTCCGCCCATTCCGATTCGAGCGCATCCAGCGCTTCCAGCGCCTCCCGGTACCGTTTCCCGCGGAACAGAGCGTGCGCGAGATGCAGGACGAAACGCGGCTCAAAAGGGTTGAGCCAGATCGCTCGCCGGAACGACGCCTCCGCGACGGCGAGCGCGCCCCGGTTCAGGCAATGCACCCCGATCCGGTCGTGGTCGTATCCGAGGTACGGACAAGGCCGCAAGCGCTCCTCCCGCGCCCGGTCCTCGGCGGCGCTCCATCTCTTCGGTTTTTGCGGAGACCGTGCCATGCGCGGATCTCTACCGACGGGTCGACCGCGGGTCCCGCCGGATCCCGTCACGACGCGTCCGCGCGGGACGGCGGCCCGTCGTTCCGCCCGCGACCGCTCCCATCCGCGAAGATTTCGTCGTACAGATCTTCGCCGAAACTCGTCTCCAGCGGTTCTCCTTCCACCAACCGGAACGTCCGGCCCCCGTCTTCCCGGCGTTCCGCCCGAAGGAAGAGGACGTTTCCCGTGTTCCGCCGGTGCAGGCCGTGCGCGAATTCGTACAGGTGAGTCACGCAGACGACCTTGACCCGCCGGTCGGACAGCGCCAGCACGATCTGGCGCGCGATCTCCGAGCCTTCCCGCTCGTTGGTCGCTGCGAAGGACTCGTTGAACAGCACCATGGAACGGGATGTGACATGATCGACGATCCCGCTCATCCGGCCGAGCTCCTCGTCGAGTTTTCCGCTCTCCATACCCGCGTCTTCTTCCCGCTTGGAATGCGTGAACAGACCGTCATGGACGCTGGACCGAAAGGACTCGGCAGGCGCGAACATCCCGCATTGCATCATCAGCTGGGCGACGCCGACGCTGCGAAGGAACGTCGATTTGCCGCCCTGGTTGGCGCCGGTCACGATCACGAGGTCCTTGCCGTCGGCGTCGGCGTCGTTGCCGATCACGCGCGCGCCGAGGGAAAGAGAGAGACACGGGTCGTACAATCCGCGAAAGGACAGCCGGCCCTCGGCGGCGGGTGCGGGCGCCGGGAAACAGAGCGGCTCCCCTTTGGCCGCGAGCCGTTCGTGCAGGTTCACGCAACCGACGAAAAACGCCAGTTCCGTCCGCAGCATCCGGAAAAACCCGCGCATATGATCCGTGGACTGAGCGAGCGTGTTCGCGACGGTGTGGATCCCGCGGTTTCGCAGCTCCTCGAGCGATCTCGCCCCGCTTTGGTCGCGGGGGTCGACCGAAAAGCCCGGAACCGATGATCTCCGGGCAAAGAGGCGGGCCAGCCACCCTCTCCGCCGCCGGATCCGGTGCCGACGGAGCACGTACCGCACCCCCTTGTTCCCCTTCCCCAACCCGGCGCTCAGCAACATCCCGTTCCGGAATTTCAGCTGCTCCACGTGGTCGTGGGCGCCGGCGAAGTACTCGTCGGTCAGCTCGTTTCGCAACGCCGCGAAGAACGCGGTCCAGCCCTCCGAAACGAACCGATCTGCTTGCGAATCGGCGATTTTCTTGAGCTTCCGCGTCATGCCAAGCAGCATCTCCGAAAGTTCAATCGAACGCCGCAGCACCCAGTCGGGATGGCGCATGAGGGTGGTGCCGAAATAGTGCTTCTTCTCCCGTTCCTCCGCCTCGACCGCCAAGCCGTAGAGTTCCCGGATCACGGCAGGGTGTTCCAGACAGTCCCGCAGAACCTGTTGCCGGTGCCGAATCGTTTCCGCATCGTTCGTCACGCCCGCCAAAACGACCTTGCCCGCCACGTCCAGAATGAAATCGTCGTTCCCCGCCATCGCGTCAAACAGCGTGGCGAGCTCCAGGTCCTTCCGGAGCGCTTCCGCGTTCCACGGCACGGTCCCTTCGCGGTCGGCATCCCGACCGCGGTCCAGGAGGCGCACCTTCATGGGTTGATTCGCTCCTGGATCACGGCATAGGTAAGGCGGTACTTTTCGGCGACGGACATCGCGTAGGCGAGGCCGTCCGCGGGGCGTCGCACGATCTTGTACGTCCGCAGCGCCGGGTTCTCGGGGACGACCGTGCTGACCATGCTCACGGTCTGCTCGCCGAGCGACGCCAGCTCATCGACGAAGGTCACCCAGACGCACAGCAGGTCCGATGCCATGATCCGGGCCGCGATGTTCCTGGAGAGCACGATCGCGTCCTGCAACGTGGTGGACGTGAAGATCTCGTTCACGATGACGATGCTGTCCGGCGTGGCGCATTCGAGAATGTGATGCGCCCGGACGAGGTCGTCCTGGAGCTTGCCCCGGAGAGTATCGATCGTTTCGTCCCGTTCGAAGTGCGTGAAGAGCTTGTCGAACAGGAACAGTTGTGCGTGCGTGCCGGGGACGGGACAGCCGAGGCTCGCCAGGTAATGAAGCTGGCCGAAGGTGCGGGCAAAGGTCGTCTTGCCGCCCTGGTTCGGGCCGGATACGACGAGGATGCGCTCGCGGCCGCGCAGGTGAAATTCGTTGCAGACGACCGGACGGTCTTCGGCCACGAGCTTGCCGGCCAGGGCCAGGTCGAAGACTCCGTCGCCGGAGACTTCCTTGGAACTCCGGGTTACGTTCGGAAAGCAGAACGAAAGATCCGTCTCCCGGAATCGGGCGAGATGCTCGAGATAGGCGACATAGAACTGGATCTCCCGGACGATCGTTTCGTCCGCGAAATCCCGGTTCGCCGTACAGTACGCTTCGAGCGAGGAAAAGACCTCCGGATGCGATCGGGCCACCAGGGCGACGATCCGTTCTTCCACGTGGTTCATCTGCAGCGAGTCGACGAACGAAAACGTGTACTCCCTGACGGCGCCTTGCCGGAATTTCTCGAAGGTCCGTTCGACCTCCGCGGCGTAATCGAGCTCACCGCCGTAGGGGTGCACTTCCACCCGGAGGCCGTCGATGAAGACCGTGTACCGGATCGCGGAAAGGTCGGCCGCGAGGCTCCGGGTCTGCGCCCGGAGGGATGTGAACCGCTCGGACGCCGCGTACCGGGCCACGTGTTCCCGGAACGCCGAAAAGCCGCGCGACGAAATTTGCGCCTCGGACAAGTCCTGGGCGAGGAGGCTCACGGCATTGCAGTAGATCTCCGCCGCATCCAGAAACCACCGCCGTTTCTGGAGTTCGAAGGAAAGCGTCTCGGCTTGTGCAAGATGCTCGCGCATCGACCGCATCTCTCCGGCAAATGCGGCGATGCGGTCGAACAGGCTCGGTCCCTCCAGGTCCTTCATGATCTCGTGGCGCCACGCGATGGCGTCGACGTCGTGCAACGGCACGAAGAAGAAGGATCGAAGGTCGTATTCCTCCTTGCCGTTCGTGATCGCGTCGACGATCTGATCGAGGTTGAGATCGACGAAAAAATCCGGGGCGGCGAGTCGCGGGTCGGGCAAACGGGCGGCGGCGTCCGGAAACAGGATGCTGCGGAAGGTCATCGCGCGGCGGGAGGGGTCGACCGCTCCACGGACGCGAGCGCGGTGAACGCCTCGCGAATGTCGGGGCCCCTGTCCCGGGAGGCGGCGACGAGTCCCTCGATCGTGGAAAGCTCCCCGGTCACGAAGGCGGCCGCCTGCCTCGCGAGATCGTCGATCGAGGCGTTCACCGCGTCCGCCCATTGGGAGGCCAGCCGGGAGAGGTTCTTCTCCGCCTCCCAGGCGATCCGCCGTCGGAAATGGCGGAAGACGAGCGGCCGCACCAGCCCCATCGGGATCAGGAACCACAGAAGGTCGATGCTGATGTCGAACATCCGTCCCACCCGGATGTTGGGGCGGGTCGGCTCGGCGATCGCCGCGTGAAAGCTCGCCCCCTCGAAGACGATTCCCAGCGCCTCCTCAAGCTCCCGCGCAATCCGGTCCCGGAAGGCGCGAACCGTCCGGTCGAGGCTCGCCTGGCCCTGGAGCAGGTACCCGGCCAGATATTGCTCCCCCAGCCCGGACAGATCCGACAGCTCCTCCTCCAGCGTCTCCCGGAGCCATTCCCGGAACCGGCGGGTGGTCACCGCGAGGTTGCCTTTCCACGCCGGCGATTGCCCGGCAAGGGCCCGCTGGAGCCGCTCGGCGACCTCCGCGCGGTGGGCGTGATAGCGCTCGCCCGCCGTCGTGCGGACGGAAGCCTTGAGTTCCCGGAGCCGGGCGTCCACCTCGCTGCGGACGGCCTTGAGGTCCTCCCGTTCCCGCGCAAGGACCCGCGAAAGCCCCTCCCGCGCTCGCCCGGCCGCTTCGGCGGCCGCCTGCGCCAGGAGCAGATACGACCGCGTTTCCGCGGCAAGCGCCCGCACCTTGTGGGCCATGATGCCGCGGAACCGCTCCTCCCGCCCCGCGACGATCCGGCGGCGCAGATAGTCCACGACCGCCTCCCGGAAGGCTCCGAGTCCCGGGCGAACGGAGAAGGGAAAAATCGGGATCTCCCGGCCGGTGTGATCGGCGACCTGCCCGCGCGTGAACTGAAGCACCGCTTCGCGCTCGCTCTCCGTCACGAGGTCGGCCTTCGTGAGCAGGATCGCCACTTCGGGCGTGTGCAGGAACACCTCGGACAAAAGCGCCAGATCCTCCCCGGAGAACGGGTGATTGACGCTGACGGCCACCAGGGCGCCCCCGACGCGGGGCAGCCAGTCCCGGGAAGCCTGCGTGTTGTGGGAAAAGATGCTCCCCAGCCCCGGCGTGTCGACGAAGCGGATCCCCGGATATGGAGCAAGGCCCGGAAGCTCGACGTCGACGACGGATACGCCCTTGCGGTTCTCCGGGTTCTCCTTTTCCGTGACGAATTCGGAAAGCCGGGCCGCCGGGATCTCCTCCGAGTCTCCGGAAAGGTGATGAACGACGGCCCGCTCCGTCGGCCCGAAGCCGATCCGGGTCACGACGGAAGTCGCGGGCAGAACGTGGACGGGCACTACGTCTTTTCCGAAGAGACTGTTCAGGAACGAGCTCTTCCCGGCCTTGAACTGCCCGAGGACGGCGATGTCGACGACCTCTTCCCCCGACAGCCCTTCCCCGATCGCCGCGAGGCGCGGGGTTACGGAGTCGATCCCGAACGTGCGGCAGATCCGCTCGATCGTCTCGTACGCCGCGCGCAGCGACGGGGCCGGGTCGACGGCCTTCCCGTCCGCGCGGTCGTCTACGGGTTCTTCCATGGACCTGTTGTCGGGCACCCTCTCCCTCCGGCCGAAAAAAAAACTCCCGCGCCTCTTAATAAGAGAAAGCCGTCGCAGGAGTCATCAGCCGTCGGTTCGACGGGCGGTTCGGGGCGAACTCCATCGCCCTTGAATGCCTTTCCTTTGTAGCACGCCCCCGCCGGGATTGTCAACGGGACCGCATCGCGATGGACACCGGGATCCACCCATAGACCTTCAGAGTGGCGGGTCCCGGGAAACGGTTCCGTCCGGTCGCAGGATTCCGGCAGGGGCGAAACACTCCGCACGTCTTTCGTTGCAAGGAGCCGAACGGGCCTGACAGGGACAAAAACTCCGGGAAGGGAAACGACGCCCGGATCCCGCCGCATCGTACGGTACGGAGGAATGTACAACGATGAAGCGGTCCAAGGCCGGTCGGAAAGGAGAAAGTCCGATATGAGTCACAGTCTACCGTCGCTCCCGTATCCCGTCGATGCGCTGGAGCCCTACATCGACGCGAGGACGATGGAGATCCATCACGACAAGCACCACGGCGGGTATGTCACCAAACTCAACACGGTCCTCGAGGGCCATCCGGAGTTCCAGAAGCTGTCGGTCGAGGAGCTGCTCGCGCTGAT
>CAYWOT010000157.1:0-324 GCA_964459975.1 uncultured bacterium | reverse complement strand
CCGGAGAACATCCGCACGGCCGTGCGCAACAACGGCGGCGGCCACGCCAACCACTCGCTGTGCTGGAAGATCATGAAGAAGGGCGGCGGCGGCGAGCCGTCGGGAGACCTGGCCGGCGCCATCAAGAGCGCGTTCGGCGGCTTCGCGGCGTTCAAGGAGCGGTTCACGAAGACCGCGACGACGCGGTTCGGGTCCGGCTGGGCGTGGTTGATGGTTCGCGGCGGAAAGCTCGTCGTCGAATCGACCGCGAACCAGGACAATCCCGTCATGGACGGCGGCAAGCCGTTCTTCGGCCTGGACGTCTGGGAGCACGCGTACTACCTG
>CAYWOT010000156.1:0-6315 GCA_964459975.1 uncultured bacterium | reverse complement strand
TGTGTCCTTCCCCGCCCCAATGGATCGCCCGGGACGCCCCCAGCTCCAGCCACGAGGCCGGTTTGAGCGCCAGGCGAAGCCCCGAAAGCAGGGAGTGCGGGATCGGCCGGTTCCCTCCCAGGCGCGCCACGAACAGGTCGTACTGGAAAAGACCGAGGAACCGGAGCGGCCACCCCGGCGCGATCGGGCGCGGGTTGCGCAGCCGCACGCCGATCAGCGGCTGCGCATTGGTGGTGAAAAGCAGCGACCCGTGCCTGCCCGGGCCCCACCACAGGGAAAAGCGCCCCGCCTCGAGCGTCGCCTGGGGCCAGCCGAGACGCACGGAGGTCTCCTCCACCCGCCCGGTCCCTTGCCCCTCGTCTCCCACCACGTAGTCTCCCCGTCCCTGGAGCGCCAGCCACGGGGTCACCGCGGCGCGGACGAAGCCGCCGCCCCGGAAAGCCCACCCGTGGGGCACCGGCAGCCCCTGCGTGTCGGGGAGGACCTCCGCGTGGCCCGAGTACTCCGTCCCCGCCCGGAGACGAAAGTCCCATGCATGCGCTCCCTCCAGTTCGAGGAACGTAAGCATGCCGTCCGAGAACGCGTCCTTTGGGGTACCGGCCTTGCGCGCTTCGCGGGCCACTTCCCTGGCCTCGAGCCCCCGGTCGTCCGTCATGAGGCCGGGAAGCAGCCCGTATCCCTCGAGCTTGTCGATGGCCACGTACATTTCCGGCTCTTCGGCGAGGAAGATCTCGGGCGACGCCGAATAAACCAACCGGGGAAACGCGACGACGGCGCACCATGCGAGGACGACGAGGGCGAAACGCCTCATTCGCCCCGTCCCCCCGTTCGGCCGGATCGGCCCGAAACGGAGTCGGCGGCCACGGCGGAACGCGGGAGGGCGGAAACGAGGGGCGCGGCGAGCAGCAAGAGAGACGGCAGGAGCATCCGTACCCGCATCCGGTCAACTCCTTCGGGAATCGCCTTTCGATCGGGGCCCGGCATCGGCGGAACCAAGAACCTATTGTGTGCGGAATCGGGGGGAAACGCCAGCACTGCGTTCAACGCACCGGCGGTGGGTCGAGTCTTCCGCGCCGGCCGTCGCCGCCTCCCGACGCGTTCGATCAGACGTACCTGTCGATGACGGTTCCGGATACACGATCGAGGGACAGCAGGCTCGAATACTGCTCGATTTGTCGCATGCGGCGAATTCCGTGCGGAGGAGCCGCGGAACGCTCGGGAAAATTTTGCGCCCGGACGGTGATGTGAAGCTCGAAGGCGGCGATGAACCCGTGCAGGAGCCGGGGCGGCCGGGGAACGAAACGATGGTCGAGGCGATCTTCCCGGACCGGGGAGATCGCTGCGGCTGCCTGCGGCCTCGCCCCGCTGCCCCGGGACGATGCCAGGGCGGTTCGGATCTCCCTCGGCCTCAAGGCAATCGCTGTCGTGCTCAATCCCGACTCCCGATCGGCGCATCGCCGGATGCTTCGGATCCCCACCGGCCCGCCGTCCTCTCAAAGGCCCTTCCCTATACGTTCGCTTCTCGTCCGAACGCGGACAGCGCGGAAGACGCCGTCTTCCTGAGTTTGGTTCACTATCAAAAACCGTTCCGTCCGCGTTGCCGATAACTTATCGAAATATAAGGGACGAATTATCTTCCGGGCGTTCGCGAAGGGAGATCCACTGCAAGCCGGCGGGAACTATGGACAAATATTTTCCGATTCTGTTCCCATCGCCCCTTTTCGCCGAGAAACGACGATCCACCGGAGGCCGTGCTACCACCAGGTCTCGCCACCGCGAATGTCCCGCGTCGGGACCTCCCGGGTCTCCGTGTCGGGAGGGACGAGCGTGTTCGTCTGCCAGGCGAGCGTAAACCACGCGGCGACGTCGGCACCCCCGCGGCCCGGGACTCCCGCCTCGTCGGTGACGCGGTTCCAGGAGGCGTGCGCCTCGGCGCGCCAGGAATCGGTGAGCCAGCCGATCACGCCCGCCGAGAGGATCGTCCGGCGCTCAGCCCTAGCGCTGCTTCCGTCCCGCAGGAGCCTCTCCACCGAAAGGGAGGCGTACGAATCGGGAGAGAAATGCCAGCGGGGCTCGACGAACCAGTCGCGCGCGCCGCCCCCCATCGCGTGGCCCAGGATCTGGCCCCGGTATCGGTGCGGGTAGGCGACGTTGCCGTACCAGTTCTCCGCCTTGGCCTCGCCGCTGAACGTGTCCGCGTACTCGACGCGCAGATCGAGGCGGGACAGTCGGAACACCCTCGGAAAGAAGAGCCCCAGCAGATGCGCTCCCCGGCCCGCCCAGGGAAGGAAGACGGAGCCGATCTGCCCGCTGTCCTCGACGGCGCTCTCCCAGTACGCCTGGACCGGCTGCACCGAAAAGGGGATCGAGAGCGTGACGTCGAACCCGGTCAGCGCATTGGCGCGGCCGGACGCATCGGGGTCGTCGAAGTAGTCGTCGACGAACTCGGAGATCCCGTCGTCGCGCCCCGCCCCGCCGTAATGGAGCGCCCGGGAGAGGCCGAGCTCGAGATACGCGCTCGGCCGCAGAGCCACGCGCGTGCCGACGAGCAGGGAGTGGGAGAAATGCGCCTTCTTCTCCATGCGGGCGACGAACGCGTCGTATTGGAACGAGCCCAGAAACGCGACGGGATCCGGGAGGAGGATGGGAACGGGGTCGTGGATGCGCACGCCGGGGTAGGGGGCCGCATTGTTCGTGAAGATGAGCGCGCCGTGGCGGCCGGGCCCGTACCACGTGGAGATCTTCCCCGCCTGGACCGCCAACGAAGGGACGCCGAGTTCCAGGGAAGAGTCGAGGAGACGGTTCCCTTCGTCCCCTCTCTCCCCGTGGAACGAGGTGAAGCGGACCTGGCCGTTGACCCAGGGCAGCGTCTGCTCCCGGACCGCGACCGCGCCCAGGCCCGACCATCCCTTCGGAACGGGGATCCCCTCGGCGTTTTGCGGGATCTCCCGCGCGTCGGCGTGCGCGGCCGAAACCGTCAGGCGCCCCATCTGCTTCGGCGCAACGTAGGCCCGCAGCCACCGCAGCACTTGCGCGTCGAAGCCCGTGAGGCGCGCGTCGCGCGGAATGCGAGCGACGGCGGCGCGGATCGCCCGCACGGAGTAGGGGCGCGTGTTGGCGATGAGAAACGGGAGAGACCCCAGGGCGGAGAGCCGGTCGATCGCCGCGTAGACTTCGGGTTCATCGTTGAGAAAGAGGTCGGCGCCGCGGGCGCCGGACGCGCCGATGACGCTCGCTGCAAAGCAAAGGAAGGCGGCGATTGCGAGGGCGCGCCGGCGGGCTACCGCCACCGGAGACGTCCGTCGACCCGGCGACATTCCCCGAACGCCCCTCCGCGGGAACCGCCCCGGAACGTCCGTCGGCCGGCTGGCAGGCTACCGCCCATAAGATGCCGAAAAACGTGACGTTTCATTTGCCCCGCACATACCTTATTCGGTATTCTTACTTCTACCATACGAAAAATGTCGCCGTAAACCGGAAAGGGGGGAGCGGCCGGGCGCGCTCCTCACGGCTCGATCTGCTCCTTGTCGATCGTCACTCGGAAGCTCGACACCGCCTCCAGGAGCAGCACGACGCGATCGCGGTCGGGCAGCTCTTCCAAGAAGATCGCCTCGAGACCCTCGAACGGCCCCTCGCCGATCCGGATCCGCTCGCCCGGTTTCCAGCTCTTGGGACGACGGAGCAGGGTCACGATCCCCTGCTCGTCCATCCGGTGCCGGACCGCGGAGACGATGTCGTCGCCGACCTCCTCGGGCTCCGGCCCGAACGAGACGATTTTCGCCACGCCCCGGGTGTAGCGGATCGTGCGCAGCTGCTCGAGCCCAAAGTGGACGAACAGGTAGGTCGGAAAGAGGGGGCGCACCTCGAAGGAGTTCCCCTTGCGGGACTTCCTGCGGATGCGGGGGAAGATCGTCTCGAACCCGGCCTCGTGCAGCCGGTCGACGATCCGGCCTTCGTACCGGGGCTTGGTCTTGACGAGGTACCACTTCGGTTCCATGGGCTCCTCTAGACGCCCGCGGTTCGGCGCGCTTCCTCGTACCACGCGATCGTCTTCTCAAGCCCTTCTTCCAGCGGCGTGCGGGCCACGAACCCGAACTCGGCGAGCGCCCGCGACGTGTCGAGGCACCGGCGCGGCTGGCCGTCGGGACGGGACGTGTCGCGCACGATCCGCCCCCGAAAGCCCGTCATCGCCCGGATCATCTCGACGAGGTCGTTGATGGCGATCTCCCGCCCCGCCCCGATGTTGACGGGATCGGGCTTGTCGTACCTCTCGGCGGCCAGCACGATCGCCTCGGCGGCGTCGTCGACGTAGAGGAATTCCCGCGACACCGGCACCCCGTCGCGGTAGCCGGACCCCCAGATGGTGACCTCCTTTTCGCCGGACTCCCGCGCGTCGATGAACTTCTGGATGAGCGCCGGGATCACGTGGGACTTGTCCGGCTCGAAGAAGTGGTCGCCGGGGCCGTAGAGGTTGACCGGGAGCAGGTAGATCACCCGGAAGCCGTACTCCGCCCGGTACGCCTGCCCCATGACCATGAGCGCCTTCTTCGCGATCCCGTAGGGGGCGTTGGTCTCCTCGGGGTATCCCTCCCAGAGATCGTCTTCCCGGAACGGGATGCGGGGCGGACGGAGCGGATAGGCGCACACCGTTCCGATCTGCACGAACTTCTCGACTCCCGCGACGCGCGCCTCTTCCATGAGGAGGGCGCCCATCGCGATGTTGTCGTAGAACAGGCCCCCGGGGTGCGCGCGGTTCCATCCGATGCCGCCGGCGTTGGCGGCGAGGTGGATCACCAGGTCCTGCCCCGTCACGGCCTTGGCGCACGCCATCTGGAAGCGCAGGTCGTACGCGTCGGACCGGGGGACGAAGAGGTCCTTGGGCGCCGCGCCCCGCTCGACGAGCTGCCGCAGGACCGGCTGCCCGAGGAAGCCGGCGCCGCCGGTCACCAGGATCTTCTTTCCCGAAAAGTAGCCCTTGGGCTGCCGGTTCTTCTTCGGCTGCGCGCTCATCGGCTTCGCTCCCTTAAAGCTTCGCGCCGGGGACGAACCCCTTTGCGGCCAGGATCCTGCGTCCCTCGCCCGGGGGCGCAAGCCCCGCCTCTTCCATGTCGGCGTCCACCATGATCCGCACGAGTTCCCGGAAGCCGATCTTCGGCTCCCAGCCCAGGAGCGTGCGCGCCCGCGAGGGGTCGGCGATCAGGTTCTCGACCTCCGTGGGACGGAAGTAGCGCGCGTCGATCCGCACGTGTTCCTTCCAGTCCAGGTCCACGTAGGCGAACGCCTCCTCGAGGAACTCCTTCACCGAGTGCGACTCTCCGGTCCCCACGACGAAGTCCTCCCCCCGGTCGTACTGGAGGATCCGCCACATGGCGTCGACGTACTCGCGGGCGAAGCCCCAGTCCCGCCGCGCGTCGAGGTTGCCGAGGAAGAGTTCCTTCTGGCGGCCCCCTTTGATCGCCGCCAGAGCCCGGGTGATCTTGCGCGTGACGAAGGTCTCCCCGCGCCGGGGCGACTCGTGGTTGAAGAGGATGCCGTTGCTGGCGAACATGCCGTACGCCTCCCGGTAGTTCACGGCCATCCAGTAGGAGTAGACCTTCGCCGCTCCGTATGGTGAACGAGGGTAGAAGGGTGTTTTCTCGCTCTGCGGGGGGGGGGAGGCGCCGAACATCTCGCTGGAGGATGCCTGGTAATACTTCGCCTTCCCGTTGGCCCGGCGCAGGGCCTCGAGGATCCGCGTGGTCCCCAGGCCGGTTACGTCGCCGGTGTACTCGGGAATGTCGAAGGAGACGCGGACGTGGCTCTGCGCCCCGAGGTGGTAGATCTCGTCGGGCTGCAGGTTGTAGATGAGGTTGGTCATCTGTCCCGAGTCGGCGAGGTCGCCGTAATGGAGGAGCAGATTCGTTCCCGCGATGTGGGGGTCGATGTAGATATGGTCGATGCGGCCGGTGTTGAACGTGGACGCACGCCGTATGACGCCGTGGACCTCGTATCCTTTCGACAGAAGAAGTTCGGCCAGGTACGATCCGTCCTGGCCGGTAATCCCGGTGATCAGCGCCTTGGGCATTCCCCCTCCTAAGAACAGGGACGTTCATAAGAACGATTCGGTGTTTGTGTCCCGAACGCCCCAGCGAGTAAAAATTCATTAAATCAAAAACGTTCCTTTTTCTTATTCCGGCAGTTCTTAGGAACGTCCCCGTTCTTGGCAACTTTTGCATTGTATCCGGAAAACACGCCATAATCCAACAATGGACCCCGTTTCGTTCCTCAAGGAATATCTCCGGATCGACACGACGAACCCGCCGGGAGACTGTCGCG
>CAYWOT010000155.1:0-6334 GCA_964459975.1 uncultured bacterium | reverse complement strand
TCTTCCTTGCTCTCACCCTCCATGGTTCCGCTTCGGAAGACACGCCCCCGCCCAAGGGGGGTGCGCAGCTCGTTATGGGGCGGGAGCACGCCGCTTTTTGGCCCCGTCAGGTGCAGCGGGGGGTTCCCCGCAGCGGCCTGTGGAGCGAGGAAGGAAGCATCCCCGCTGAGCGGGGATTCCCTTCGTCGAGCGGAACCGGCAGCGAGCGGGCACAAGATCGCGAGCGTAGCTGCGGGGACACCCCCCGCGAGCCTTAGGGGCCCCGGAAGTCACGACATCGGGGACGTTCCCGGCTCACCCCGGGGACGTTCCCGGCTGTTCTCTTTATCCCGACTCAGGAGCGTCCCCGAGTGTACGGGAGCGTCCCCGTCCACACGGGGTAACAAGTGAAAGCGCCGTTCGTCACGTTCGAAGGAATCGAGGGGTCCGGCAAGACCACGCAGATCGCCCTGCTGTCGGAGCGTCTCCGCGGCAAGTCGATCCCCCACATAACGACGCGGGAACCGGGCGGGACGCCGCTGGCCGACGAGATCCGGCACCTTCTGCTCGCGCCGCGCGACGAGCGAATCTTCCCCGAGGCGGAGCTGCTCCTGTACGAGGCGGCGCGTGCGCAGCACGTGCGCGCGGTCGTCCTGCCGGCGCTCGCCGCAGGGCGGGCCGTCCTGTGCGATCGTTTCTGCGACGCAACCGTCGTCTACCAGGGGTTTTCCCGGGGCATCGGGGCGGCCCGGATCGAGGAGATGAACACGTTTGCGGCGGAAGGTCTCTTCCCGGATCTGACCCTGCTCTTCGACGTCGACCCCGTGGTGGGTTTCCGCAGGCTTCACGGCCGCGGCGAGGGGCCGGACCGGATGGAGTCCGAGAACCTGGCGTTCCACCGGAAGGTGCGGGAAGGATACCTTCGCCTGCAGGAGGCGCACCGCGACCGGATCGTCCGGATCGACGGATCGCTTCCGGCCGATGCGGTGTTCCGGCAGGTGCGGGCGGCGGTCGAGGCGCGGCTGGGATGGTAGGACCGTTCGGAGGCATCCGCGGGCAGGACCGGGCCGTCGGCCTCCTCACGCGCTACCTGGCGTCCGGGAACGTGCCGCCCGGCCTCCTGTTCCACGGCGAGGAAGGAACGGGAAAGGAAACCGCGGCGACCGCCTTCGTGTCGGCCCTGTTGTGCCGGAACCGGGGAGAGTCCGCCGGGTGCGGCACCTGCCGCGACTGCCGGCTGCTCCGGTCGGGGTCCCACCCGAACCTCCTGCGCGTCGCGCCGGAGAACCAGAGCATCCTGATCGACGACATCCGGCGCCTCCAGGAGGAACTGTCGCGCAAGGCATTCTCCGACCGGCCGCGCGCCGCCATCGTCGTTCCGGCCGACCGGATGACCGTCCAGGCCGCCAACGCCCTGCTCAAGACGCTCGAGGAGCCCCCGGCGGACACGCACCTGTTTCTCGTCGCGCACCGGGTCTCCCGGCTCCCCCTGACGATCGTTTCCCGCTGTCAGAAGGTCTCCTTTTCCCCCCTGTCGGCGCAGGACACGGAGGAGATCCTCGCCGGCATCCCCGGCGTCGGCGACCGCGCCGGCGCCGCGCAGATCCGGGCGGCGGCGGCCGCGTCGGGAGGCAGCCCCGGGCGGGCGCTCGAGATGCTGGAGGAGGCCGACGACGAGCGCAGGCAGTGGATCCGCCTCCTGTCGACGCCCGACGCGGCCGCCATCTCCGCCGCGGCTGCGTCCTGGAAAGGGACCAAGGACACCGCGCGCAAGATCGCCGTTCCACTCTCGGTCATCCGCGATCTCGCCGTGCTCGCTTCCGGCACCGAATACGGTATAATGAACGGCGATCTGCTCGACGAAATGCGCGTCGCCGCGGGCCGGAAGACCCCGGACGAATGGGGTCTGGCGCTTCGGGCGCTTCTCTCCATGTCCCGCATGCCCCCCCAGGCGCAGAAGCAGCTCATGGCGGAGGCGTTCTTGTTCGAAATTCACCGGGAGGGATAGCCCCCTTAAAATGGATCTCGCCGGAATCCGCATCCGGGGCCTATGCAGGGCGCATCCTTTCGACTGTACCGGCCTGGCCCTGGCCCCGGGGGACTATGCGGTGGTGATGACGGAACGGGGCCCCGTCCTGGGGGAGGTCGTCCGGCGTATCGACGGCGTCTCCGTCGCCTCCGCGAAGAACCCGTTCCCGAAGGTGGTCCGCCCCGCTTCGGCCGACGACCTGCGCGCGAACCAGGAAAACACGCGGCGCGAAGCGGACGCCCATGCCGTCTGCCTCGCCCGCATCGAGGCGAGAGGGCTTCCGATGAAGCTCGTGCGGACCGAGATTCTCCTCGACCGGAGCAAATCGATCTTCTACTTCACCGCGGACGGCCGGATCGACTTCCGTGAGCTGGTCAAGGACCTCGCCCACGAGCTGCGGACGCGCATCGAGATGCGCCAGGTCGGCGTCCGGGACGAGGCCCGGATGGTGGGGGGGATGGGCCCCTGCGGCAAGGAGCTCTGCTGCGCCTCCCACCTCGTCGATTTCGAGCCGATCACGGTGAAGATGGCCAAGGACCAGGGGCTGGCGCTCAACCCGGCGAAGCTGTCCGGGGTCTGCGGAAGGCTGATGTGCTGCCTCGTCTACGAGCACGGTCCCGACTCCCGGCACCGGGCGTGCGCCGAGCGCCCCCAGGACTCCCCCGAGCGGCCCCCTTCGGCCCCCGGGAACGGCCGCGGCGTTCCGCCGCGCGGTGACGACAAGGACGACGCATCGTGAAGGACACGTTCTACGTCACGACGCCGATCTACTACGTGAACGACGTCCCCCACATCGGGCACGCGTACACGACGATCGCGTGCGACGCGCTCGCCCGGTGGCACCGGATGAAGGGGCAGAAGGTCTTCTTCCTCACCGGGACCGACGAGCACGGGGAGAAGGTGCACAAGAGCGCGGCCGCGCAGGGCATCGCTCCCAAGGAACTCGCCGACCGCGTCGTCACCCGGTTCCAGGGGCTCTCGCCGGCGCTCACCATCAGCAACGACGGCTTCATCCGCACGTCGGAGCCCAGGCACTACGCCGCCGTGCAGGCCATCTTCCGGAAGTCGCTCGCCAACGGCGACATCTACCTCGGAGAGTACGAGGGCTGGTACTGCACGCCCTGCGAGTCCTACTGGACCGAGCTGCAGCTCGTCGACGGGGCGTGTCCGGACTGCGGAAGGCCGGCCGAGAAGCGCAAGGAGCCGTCGTACTTCTTCCGACTCTCGAAGTACCAGGACGCCCTCCTCGACCATTACGCCAAGAACCCGAAGTTCATCCGGCCGGAGAGCCGCCGGAACGAGGTCATCGCCTTCGTCGAACAGGGCCTGAACGACCTCTCGGTCTCCCGCACGTCGCTCTCCTGGGGGATCCCCGTCCCCGACGCGGAAGGACACGTGGTGTACGTATGGTACGACGCCCTGACGAACTACCTGACGGGCCTGGGCTATCCCGAGGCGACCGAGGAGCTCGCCGCTTTCTGGCCGGCCGACCTCCACATGGTGGGCAAGGACATCCTCCGCTTCCACGCGGTGTACTGGCCGGCGTTCCTCCTGTCCGGCGGCATCGAGCCGCCCCGCTGCGTCTTCGCCCACGGCTGGTGGACCGTCGAGGGGCAGAAGATGAGCAAGTCGCTCGGCAACGTCGTCGATCCCTACGACATGGCGGCGCGGTACGGGCCGGACGCTTTCCGCTTTTTCCTGCTGCGCGAGGTGCCCTTCGGCAAGGACGGCGACTTCTCGAACAAGGCGCTCGTGGATCGGATCAACTCGGACCTGGCGAACAACCTGGGCAACCTCCTCAACCGGTCGCTCAACATGCTGGGGAAATACTGCGACTCCGTCGTCCCTTCCCCTTCCGCGCCCGCGCCGTCCGACGACGCCCTCCGGGGCGCCGCCGTCGAGGTCGTGCCGGCCGCCGACGCCGCGATGGAGGACGTGGAGTTCCACAAGGTTCTCGCTGCGATCCTGTCCGTGTCCGACGCCGCGAACCGGTATCTCGACGCCAACGCTCCCTGGTCCATGGCGAAGGACCCCGCGAGCCGGGACCGGCTCGGCACCGTGCTCTACAACGCCCTCGAAGCCGCGCGCGTCTCCGTCCTGCTCCTGTCGCCGTTCATCCCCACGGCCGCGCAGCGCATGTGGGAGGCGCTGGACTGCCCGGGCCGCGTCGAGCAGGCGGTTCTTTCCGAAGCGGGGCGGTGGGGAGGCCTGCGGATCGGCGCCACCCTCCCCCGCTCCGTGATCGCCTTTCCCCGGATCGAAGAGCCTTAAGGAGGAGCAAGGGGGGACGCTCCCGTACAGCGGGGACGCTCCTGAGTCGGGAAAAGGAGAACAGCCAGGAACGTCCCCGGCGTGCCGGGAATGTCCCGTGAACGAGAACCTATGTACTTCGATACGCACGCGCACCTGGACCTGGCTCCTCTCGCCGACGCGGAAGGAGACGTCGTCCGCCGCGCGGGCGAGGCGGGCGTCTCCCGCATCGTCACCGACGGCATCGACCCGGACAGCAGCGGAAGGGCGGTCGAGATCGCCCACCGCCACGGGGGCGTCTACGCCGCCGTAGGGCTTCATCCGCACGATGCGTCCCGGCTCTCGGACGCGCTGATGGAGGACCTGGACCGCCTGGCCGGATGCGACAAGGTCGTCGCGATCGGGGAAACGGGACTCGACTTCTACCGGGACCGGTCTCCCAGGGACCGCCAGCGGGCCGCCTTCCGGGAGCAGGTGCGGCTCGCCCGGAAGCGGAACCTCCCCGTGATCGTCCACGACCGGGATGCCCACGACGAAACGCTTTCGGTCCTCGCCGAAGAGCGGGCCGCCGAGGTGGGAGGGATCATCCACTGCTTCTCCGGCGACGCCGCGATGGCTCGGCGGGCGCTCCGGCTGAACTTTCTCGTCTCGATACCGGGAGCCATCACCTACAAGGGCTCCGGGCCCCAGACCGAGGCCGTCCGCGAGCTTCCGCTCGAGAAGCTCCTCGTCGAGACCGACAGCCCCTTCCTTTCGCCGGTGCCCCACCGGGGAAAGCCGAATGAGCCGTCGTACGTCCCGCTGGTGGCGGCACGGATCGCGGAGATCAAGGGGCTGTCCGTCGGGGACGTCGCACGGGTCACCACGCAAAACGCACAGCGGCTTTTCCGGATTCCGTTCGACGAAGAGGTCCGCGTCGCCTACCGGATCCGGAACTCGCTCTACCTGAACATCACGAACCGCTGCACCAACGCCTGTACCTTCTGCGCGAAGCGCCGCGACTTTCACGTCAAGGGGCATCTCCTCAGGCTCCCCGCGGAACCCGGGGTCGACGAGGTGATGGGGGAGGTCGGCGATCCGGGCCCCTACGACGAGATCGTCTTCTGCGGGTTCGGGGAGCCGCTCCTGCGGCTCGCCGAAGTCCGCGAGATCGCCTCGCGCCTCAAGCGCCTGGGGGCGCGGATCCGGGTCAACACGGACGGGCTGGCAAACCTCGTGCACGGCCGCGACATCCTGCCTGAGCTCTCCGGCCTGGTGGACGCCCTCTCCGTCTCGCTGAACGCCTCCGATGCCGCGACGTACGCGAAGATCTGCCCGAACCCGTACGGGGAGGCGGCCTTCCCGGCCGTTCTCGCGTTCCTGCGGGACGCGCCCCGGTACGTGCCGTCGGTCACGGCGACCGCCGTGGCCCTGCCGGGCCTGGACCACGATGCGGTGCGCCGCCTGGCGGAGTCGATCGAGGGCGTCGCCTTCCGCCTCCGTGCCTACAACCGGGTGGGGTGACCGGACCGGTCGCGCAGAGTCAGGTGGCCTTCCTGCCCGCGTACAGGTAGCGCTCGAACATCCGCTGGTAGTCGGTCCACACGGCGCCTTCCCGCAGGTCTTCGATCGCCTCGAGGAAGGCGTTGGCTTTCGAGTCCATGTTTTCCGCGAAATGCAGGAGGACCGCCTCGAGCGTCTTGGGCCGCTTCGGCGAACCGTACGCGAGCTCTCCGTGGTGGGAGAGGATCATGTGCTTGAGAAGCATCGCCTTGTCGGACGGGAATCCCGGGAGCTGCGCGCATTCCGCGGCCACCCATTCGGCCCCCATGTAGAGATGCCCCAGGAGCCGGCCCTCGTCGGTGTAGTCGAATGCGCCCTCGTAGGAGAGCTCGGCGACCTTCCCGATGTCGTGGAGAAGCGCCCCGGCGACCAACAGGTCCCCGTCCACCCGCGGGTAGTGCCGCGCGAGGAACCCGCAGATCGCGGCCACGGAAACCGTGTGCTCCAGGAGGCCTCCGATGTAATCGTGGTGCATGGTCTTGCCCCCCGGGGCCTGCCGGAAGCAGCGCGCCGTCTCCGTTTCCGGGGGGTCCG
>CAYWOT010000154.1:0-6336 GCA_964459975.1 uncultured bacterium | reverse complement strand
CTGCCCGGTTCCCCCCCCTGCCCGCTCTTCCCTGCTGCCCCGGAGAACGTTTCTCCGGAAGGGAACACCAACGACGGGAAAACCTGGCCGGCAATGTCATCCTCCTATGGGGAAGGTGACAGATCGGAGACGGATTCCCGTTTTCCCCAAGACGGATGAAAACGATTGTCCCGTACCCGGACGACCGGATCGCCGGACAGGCGGACCCGGAACTTGGGCGCGCGCTCCGCGTCGAGCATTTCGTGGAGCCGTGCGGACGACCGACGCGGCGTACGGAGCGGATCACCCGGGATTCCTTCCCCGCCGCGGCCGCCGATCCTCCACGTCCGGCCACCTCCCTGCGGCACCTATGCGGCTATGGAGACTTCCTGCTGCGCCGGTACACGTACAGAGCGGGAATCAGGTTGGTGCTGAGAAGGGCGCTCCAAAGGATTCCTCCCAGAACGACCACCGCAAGCCCCTGTTCGGGCGCCGCACCTTCGCCCCAGCCAAGCGCCGTGGGCAGCATTCCGAGCACCGCCGCAAGCGTCGTAAGCACGATGGGACGGAAACGAACGTGCACCGCCTCCTTGACCGCGGCCTCCGGAGCCGACCCGGCGGCCTCGTTGCGGCGGACCCGGTAGAGGAGCACGACGCCGTGGTTGAGACTGATCCCCACCAGGGTAAGAAACGCCACCAACCCGATGGCGTTCAAGCCCACTCCGCTCAGCGCCAGAGCGGCGGCACCTCCCGTAAAGGCCAGCGGAATCTGGAGCAGCAGCAGGCCCGGTATGAGGAGTCCGTCGAATTGGAGGACCAGGATCCCTACCATCAGAAGAAACGCCGCAAGGGCGGCCGCGGCAAGGCCGAAGACCGCCTGCTCCAGCTTCGCGAAGAGGCCTCCGAATCCGATGCGGTAGCCCTCCGGCAGCCGCAGCGATGCCAGCTCCCTGCGGGCCGCGCGGATCGTACTGCCCAGGGGGCCTCTCGGCGTGGCGAGGATTTCCAGGGCGCGGGCGCCGTCGACGTGGCGGATCTGGTTGGCGGTCGGAACCAGCGTAAGCTCGGCGAGAGTGCCCAGCGGGGTCCATCCCGCGGTGCGTATCGGCAGCGCGCGCAGAGACGCAAGCGATCGGTCCGGGACGTCGGCCAGGCGCACGTAGATCGGAAGGCGGTAATTCCCGTCGGGAACGTCGGCTACGACCTCGCCGGCGAGCAGCGGCCGAAGTTGATCGTATAGAGCCGCGGGACTCACGTCGTAGGCGGCAAGGGTCGCCGGCCGGGGAAGGATCTGCAGTTGAGTGACCGGATAGCCGTCGTTATTGAAGATGTCGGTGAGCTCCGGCACCCGGCGCAGGCGGCGCGTGACCTCCTCCGAAAGGGCGCGCAAGGTCTCGATCCGGTCCCCGAAGAGGCGAACGACGAACGGCTGGGGGAGGCCGGAGAGACTTTCGCCGACCCGCTCCACCGTGGGAGTATCCAGGGAGAACAGCACGCCGGGGACGCGGCTGGCGCGAAGAAGCCGTTCGCCGATACGATCCAACGTGTTCACCGCGATGTCGGGCTTGAGCACGATCTGGATCTCTCCCGCGTAGGCGGGCTCGGTGTACGAACTGGCCGCCGGCGAGCCGATCCTGGCAAAGGTGTGCGCCACCGCCGGATCGGCACGCAGACGGGCCGTGATGTGCGCGACGACGGTTTCGGTGTCCGCCAGAGACGTACCGGGCGGGAGGGTGAAGCTCTCCAGCATGACTCCTTCGTTGGGCAAGGGCAGCAGGTGGACCGGCACCCATGCGAGCGCGACCAGACTGACGGCAAGCAACGCCCCGCAGATCATCAGGCTGGTTCGTGGACGGCGCAGCACCCGGGCAAGCAGGCGTTCGTTCCACTGGCGCACCCGGTCCAGAGCGCGTCCGGCCGAGGTGGACCTGGGACGTGGTCCCGCCCCGACAAAACCCAGTCCCAGAGGAATAAGGCTCAGGGAAATGATGAGCGACGCCAGCAACGCGACGGACATGGAGAGTGCGAAGGGGATGAAGAAGAGACCGGCCAGGCCGCCGACGAAGAGCAGCGGCAGGAACACGGCTACCGTCGTCAGGGTGCCCGTTACGTCCGGGCTGGCGATGTCGCCTAAGCCCTGCCCGATCCCCTCCCACCGTCCGGCGCCTGCCTCCCAGCGATGGTAGATGCTCTCCAGCACGATGACCGCGTCGTCGGCAAGCATCCCCACGGCCACCGTCAGCGCGCCGAGCGTCATCAGATTCAGGCTTTGGCCGAGCGCATGGAGCACCGCGACCGCCGTCAGCAGGGAAAGGGGAATGGAGAGCGCGAGCATCCAGATGCCCCGCCCGGCTCCCAGGATCCAGAAGAGTCCGGCGAGGGCCAAGCCGGCGCCGACCAGGAGATTGCGCCCCAGATCGGAGCCGACCAGACGTACCAAGTGCCCCTGGCTGTACGTGCGTTGCCACCGAACTCCGGGAGGCAACTGCGGCAGCGTCCCGGTCAAGGACTTCTCGACCGCTTCGGTCACGGGGATGGTCGAGGCACCGGGTTGTTTGAAGACGACCAGGGCGACGCTCGGCTTGCCGTCGAGAGAAACGGCATTGCGGGCAGGAAGCGGGTCTCGCACCACACGAGCCAAGGCGCCGAGCGGTATCGGCCCGAACGGCCCTGCCACGGAAACCCGCTCCAGTTCCGCGGCTCGCACGGGCAGATGGCGGGCTTCGACGAGGACATCCTGGTGCCCCCGCGTGACGTAGCCGGACGGACCCAGGAGCACCTGCCGGCGGAGCGCCTCGACGATCGCCGTGACGGGCACGTCGTAGCGGCGCAGAGCGGAAAGCTGCGGCTGGACCCACAGCGATTCTTCGCCGTTGCCGTAGACTTCGGCCCGCTGCACTCCCGGCAAGGCCCGCAGCGCCGGCACCACGACCGTACGGATCGTCCGCTGGACGATCGCCGGCGCCACGCCGGCCGGGATGTGGACGGTGTAGTCGGCGACCTCGTTGATGGCATTTCCCATGATCTCCGCATAGGGGCGGGCCGCCGCCGGGAGATTCCCGCGTGCGCGGTCGATCGCACCATTGACTGCCTGAAGATCCTGCTGCGCGTCGGTTGCCCGGCCGAATCGGATATCGGTCTGCACCGTACCGTTCCCCATGGTCGAGCGGACGCTGACCAGGTCCTGCAGGCCGAGGATCTGCTCTTCGAGGGGCCTGGCGATCAGCGTCTCCAATTCGACCGCCGTCGCGCCCGGGTAGTGCGTCACAACGCTGATCTGCGGAAAATGGAAGCGCGGGAGCACTTCCACGGGAATATGAAACAATGCGTAGGCGCCGTAGACGATCAGGCCGCCGAAGAGGAGCACCCAAGGCAGGGGGCGCAGCAGGATTCCCTTCATGCCTTCCCGCCGATCCATCGAGTCAGTCCGAGGCCTGGAAACGCTCCGAGATCCCCCGGTGGAACTCCAGGTAGGCATTCTCCACCAGGACCTCGGTGCCCGGTGCGAGACCCCTTTCGATCAGGGTGGATCCGCCGTCGGCAACCCCGGACGGCACGACCACCTGCGGCCGGTTCCCTTCGCGAGTGCGCACGAGGACCCACCATTGCGCCCGATCGAGGATCAGGGCACGGGTCGGAACCTCCACCATGGCCCGCTTGGCCCCGTCGAGGGTCACGCTCCCCATCTCGCCCCTTCGCCACCCCGGAGTCGAACGCGTCGACACCAGACCGACTGCGGTCGCGCCGTCGGGACGCGTCGCCCCGATGATCGTACGAACCTTGACCGGTACGGCCTGACCCCCGCCGGCGGCTTCGAAACGGCCGGTCATTCCCGCCCGGACCGCCCCGGCGTCGGCTCCGAAGAAATCTGCGACGAGCCAGAGGCCGCCGGACGGTTGCAGCGTCAGGATCGTCTGTCCCGGTGCCACCCGTTCTCCGGACGCGGCCTCCGTGCTCAGCACCCTGCCCTCCGCCGGCGCACGCACGACAAGCGAGGCCTTAAGGGCAGCGAGCCGCGAGCGGGCGTTGTCGAGCCGTGCCTGCGCCGAGGTGAGCGCCGCTTCCGCCCGGTAAACCTCCTTGAGCGTGCTCAGGTGCTCTGCGAGCTTCTTCCGCTCCAGATCGAGAACCTCGCGGGTCGCCGCCACCTCTCCTCCCGCACTGACGACCTCGCTCTTGCGATCCGCGAGCAGTGCATCGACGGGCGGACCCACCAGACGGCCGAGAACGGCACCCTCCTTGACCATCTCGCCCGGCACGGTCCCAAGTCCCGTCAGAAAACCCGCTCGCCCGGCCTTCACCCGAACCAGGGCAACGGATTCGACGCGAGCGTAAGCCTTGAGCGGGATGGTCACCATCCGGGCACGGGCGATCGCCGTTCCGCCGCCGGCCCACGCGGAAGGCGCCGTCAGCATCCCGATCGCCGCGACCCACAGCAGCGTCACCCCGGTGCGCTCTGCCGCGACGCGGCGCATTTGACGAAACACCCTCCGCATCGGGAGACCGGACGCCGCCTTGTCCACCTTCCCGCACCGGTACCTTTTCATCGTTTCGAAACCCGCCTGGCAGGCGCCTGTGCGTGCCACGCTCCGGCGACCAGATCCAGACCGATGCCAAGCTCGGCCTGCAGTCGTTGCTGCCTCAGCAGCTGTCCTTCGGCGTCCAACGCCGCCTCGACCAGGGGCAGGCATCCGGTACGGGTCTCTCCCCCCGCGTCCTCGGAGCGCCTGCAAGCGGCCGACTGCCGGCGAAGCCCGGGGAGAGCCGCCTCGAGGTTGTGCACCTGCTCCGCCGCAGCCGTCCACCGGCTTCGGAACTCGGCGACCTCCGCGCGGGCGGCGAAGAGGCGGGCGGCGTACTCGTCGAAAAGCTCTCTGCGGGTCGCGGACGCCTTCGCGATGGCACCCTGATTCCGGTCGAACAGGGGGAGAGCGACACGGATCTCGAAACCGGCCGTCTGCAGCCGGTCGCTGTCGCGCCCTCCCGTCAATCCCACGTCGAGACGCGGAAACTGGGCCCGGATCGCAGCGCGGAGCCGTGCTTCTTGACTCGCATAGCCGAGTCGCAGAGCGACGAGATCGAGCCGGCGATCTTCCAGACCGGCCAGAAGCTCTTCCATCCGCGGGGCCGACCCCGGAGAACCGTTCGCCGGGGCCTGGAGGGAAACCGACGCCGTGGCGGGAAAACCGATGGCTCGATACATCGCGAGCCGTTCCGTGGTTCGTTGGCCCCGAAGCGCTGTCGCTTCCTGAAGGGATGCGGCGGAAGCCTTTTCGACCGCCGCCAATTCCAGCGACGTCACCTCGCCCGCTTCTACGGCGTGATGCAGCGACTTTTTCTCTCTCTCCAGGACTTGGCACCGCCGGTCCGCCAACTGTTGCTGACGGTCCAGCCAGGAAAGGCGGGTGGCGTGCAGACGAGCCGCCTGGGCCACCTGCCATTCCTGCCACGCGATCTCGAGATCGACCGCAGCCGCGGCCTCCCCCGCGGCCTGCCTCCTCGCATTTCTCGGTAGCAGCCTGCTGACCTCCCATTCGAGCCCGGCCCCAAACGCGGTGACTTTCCCCTCGCGTACTCCGCCCACGGGCGCATCGAGGCTATAGGAGAGCACGGGATTCGGCAGCAGGCCGGCTTCGAGCACCTGCGCTCGCGCGATTCCGCGGCGGTCGCGCCGGGCTTTCAGTTCGGGATTGGCGATCACTGCCAGGATCGCCGCTTCGTCAGGCGAAAGCCCGTCGCCGGGATCAAAGGAAATGGGAGGAAGCAAGGGGTGACGAAGCGCGGAAGCCATGACGCGAACTCTGGACCAGGGAGGCGGTTTGAGGGCGGTGGCGAGACTTGCCGGGGTCAAGGGCTCGGGATGGTAGGTGGCGCAGGTGGCTGCCGGAATGCAAAGGAGAAGCGTCCAGTGCGGCAAGACCTTGCGCATCAACGCCGGAAACCCCTTCCTGTGCTGACGAACAAGTACCACGTTGCCCGGCGCCTTCCGCCCGGACCGCGGAGAGTGCCCTTGCCGGCTGATGTCGCGAGTCGCCATCCGCCTCCGAGCGACCGGACGGACCCGTCGTCGCAACATCGAGGAAAACCGTGCGTTGCGAGAAACCGGATACGCGCTTTGTAGCTTATCACAAGAGGTGACCGACCTTCCTCGGTTCCGGCCGGCCGGGCCACCGCAAGGATGCCCTGCTGGGGGGGAACAACCTTTCGACCCCGAACGATTCCTGCAGCCGGGACCGGGCAGGAGCGGGCGGCACGTTTGAAGGCGTTCGCCCATTCCGGTTATCATTTTCGAAGAGCGGACGACAAGTCCGTCGGAGAGGGAGGAGAGACGAAATGGCCGAGGATTGGACCAGGAAA
>CAYWOT010000153.1:0-6360 GCA_964459975.1 uncultured bacterium | reverse complement strand
GGGGGGGGGCGCTGCGACCATTCGGAAAAGGGGGTGTTGCGGGGGCATTTTTCAGGTGGAAGGGGGTTCGGTTTTTCAAACAGCACAGCGAAACCAGCGAAGGAGGGGGATGATGTCAGACAAGATCAATCGGTGGAAATTCGTGTACGCCGCTCTTGTGATGCAGCTTTGTCTCGGCGTCTTGTACTCGTGGTCGGTGTTCCGCCCCGTTCTCGAAAAAGCCAACGCGTGGAAGGGAACGCAAAGCATCGCTCCCTACCGGTATTCACTCGTCTTCTTCACGATCGCCATGATCGCGGCCGGGTTCTGGCAGGACAAGAAGGGGCCGAAGCTCGTCGGCTCGGTCGGTGGACTCCTTCTGGGCGCGGGCTGCCTGCTGGCGGCGTTCACGTACCAGAGCGAGTGGGGGTTGAAGTTTTCGTACGGGATCCTGGGTGGACTCGGCGTCGGGTTCGCATACGTCACGCCGATCGCGACCTGCGTGAAGTGGTTCCCGGACAAGCGGGGACCGATCGTGGGACTGGCGGTCCTGGGCTTCGGCGCGGGATCGCTCATTTTCGCGCCGGTCATCGAGAGACTGCTGGGCAGCGATCCGGCGCTGTACGCATCGACCATCCCGCGGACGTTCATGATCCTCGGAGTGGTCTTCCTGATCTGCGTCATCGGCGCCGCGCAGGTTTTCTCGGTGCCTCCGGCGGGATGGCAGCCGGAAGGATGGGCGCCGCCGTCGGCGGCGACAACGGCGGCCGGAGCGGTCCTCAAGGCGGAGTTCGCTCCGGCCGAAATGGTCAAGACGTGGCAGTTCTACGCCTTGTGGGTGATCTACTTCCTGGGGACCAGCGTGGGCATCACCGCCATCGGGCAGGCCGCGCCGCTGGTGAAAAACCTGGCGGCCGCCACCGCGGTCATGTCCGCGGGCGCAGCGCTGGGGATCATGAGCGCGTTCAACGGAGTGGGACGCCTCGCGTGGGGCGCCACCTCGGACGGGATCGGTCGGAAGAACACGACGATCTTCATGTTCGTGGGGTACATCATCGCGTGCATCTTCCTGCTGCGCAACGTCCAGAGCTTCGCCCAGGCGTTGGCCGGCCTTTGCGTCGTGGGCTTCTGCTACGGCGGGTACCTGGCGATGATGCCGTCCTTCACGGCCGACTTCTACGGCGCCAAGAACGTGGGCGCCAACTACGGCATCGTCTTCACCGCCTGGGGGATTTGCGGGTTCGTCGTTCCCGGGTATTTCGCCAAGATCGTGCAGGCGGCGAAGGACGCCGGCAACGTCGCCGCGGGATACAACCAAACGTACTTCACCCTGGCCGGCATGTGCGTGCTCGGCATCATGCTGGTCCTGATCCTGCGGAGGCCGGAGCACGTCTAGGAACGGGCACCGGCCGGGCGCCCGCCACGCGGACGACCTCCGCCCAAAGACCCCGTCCTTTTCCCGGCTGCGGCCGTCCACCGGCCGCAGCCGGGGGTCGGGGCCACGCTGCCTGCCGGGCAAAGGCGGACCGGAGCCCGGATTCCCGTCGTCAAGTCGTCCCGGCTTCCGCCGACAGCAGGAGCTTCCCTTCCATCGCCCGTTCCTGCCGTTGACAGAACCCGGTATCGAGTTTCCGTAGCGAACGGTCCCCGCACCAGGCAACCGCCCTCAGCGGGGGGCCGTCTTGAAGCACCTGAAACAGATTCATTGCGGCTTCCTCCCTGCAACCTGCCGTTTTGACCGCAAGATGCGGCGGACGGACGGCGGGGATTCCCCGGCCGCGCAACCCCTGAGTCCGCAACCGCCTGTCCGGGAACAACCCATTTTTGCGCTCGATTTGCCGCGCTTGGTGAAGAGGACGGGCCCCGTCCCTCGCTCGTTCCGGACGGTTCCTCCCCACAGTCCGATATTCAATAAAACGAAGTTTACAAAAATCTTGACACCGGTTTCCCGGATAGGGTAGAAACGGATAACGTGGAAATGCCGTCGTTATTTTAATGGATAAAACTCTTTTCCTGCAGAAAGGGGGTGGTGCGGAGGCGGTTGGTAACGCTTCGGGGGGGGTTGGTTTTCGTAAATCGTCAAGGAGAAACCAAAAGGAGGGAAAGCATGGCAGAGATGTCCGAGGCGGGGATCTACAAGGAATGGTGGGCCAACCCGGCCGTCGTAGGACTGATGGGCTTTGCCACGACGACCATGGCGACGGGGTTGCACAACGTGGGATACTGGGGGGCAGGCCCGACCCTGGCGTTGGCAATCGCCTTCGGCGGCACGGCGCAGTTCATCGCGGGAATCGTTGATCTCCGCAAAGGGAGCATCTTCGGCGGATCCGCATTCATGTCGTACGGCGCGTTCTGGTGGTGCGTCTGGTTCCTGCTGCTCGGCGACAAGAGTCTGGGGGTCGGGGTGGGCAAACCCGAAGAACTGGGCTTCTTCATAATGTGGACCCTGTTCACGTTCGCCTTCTGCATGGCCGTGCAGAAAATCGGGAAGTACCTGGCGGTCCTGTTCTGGATGCTGCTGCTGGCGTTCGTTCTGCTGGACCTCGTCGTAATCGGCGTCGTTTCCCCGGTCTTCACGGGCTGGGAGATCTTCCTTACGGGGCTCCTCGCCTGGTACATCGCCATGGCGACCCTGGTGAACACGGTGTACGGGAAGAAGGTTTTCCCGCTTTCCTAGAGAATCACGAATCGGCGGACCGGCCCGGCTCCCCTCCGGGGGGGCCGGCCGGGCTCCGGCCGCGCCGCTCACGCCCGCCGCCGTTCTTCCCGTCCAGCCCTTGTGATATCCTTTCGCCGGGAGGTCGCGTGATGCGCCGAGCCGCCTTCCTTTCCGGGTTCTTGTTCGCGTTTCTCGTCCTCACGCCCGAAGCGGCGCCGGTGCGGGCGTCCGCCGCCTCCGGCGCACCGATCCGGATCGGCGTTCTGGCGCCCCTTTCCGGACCTTTCGCGTCCGGAGGAAAGTCTCTCCTCGAGGCGGTCAAGCTTTCCGCGGATCGGGCAAACGCCGCAGGCGGAATCCTTACGCGGCCCGTCGCGCTCGTGGTCTCCGACACCCAGGGACGGGTCGACGTCGCCCGGTCCGAGGCGCTGCGTCTGACCTCCCGAGAGAAGGTCTTCGCCCTGATCGGCGCATACCTGTCGGAGGAGACCGTCGCGGTGACCGACGTCGCTGCGGCGAGCCGGACGGTGCTGCTCGTCCCGGTGGCCGCCACGGCCGAGATCACCGACCGCGTCCGGAGGCGGTACGACCGGTACCGGTACATCTTCCGCGTGGGTTACTCGATCCCCCAGTGGGCGCGCATGATGGCGGAATTCGTCAAGGACCTCGGGACGATCCGGTATGCCTTCGTCGGCGCGGGAATCCGCTGGAACCGGGAGCTCGCGCTTGAGCTTTCGAAGGCCCTGGCCCCGGGCGGCGTCCACTCCGTGTACGACGCCTTCTACAGTCCCCGCAGCCCCGCCCTCGAGCCGGTCGCCGTCGCCGCCGCGACCACCGGTCCGGACCTCCTCGTGCTCGGCGATCCCAGCGGCACCTCGGCGGAATTCGTGAAGCGCCTGCGGGAAGGCGGCGCATCCGTCCCGGTCTTGTCCGTGGGCGGCGCCCTTGGGGACGCCCGGATCGCAGAGGCGCTTCCCCTGTCGGCCCCGCTCTACGTCCAGGCCGCAGCGTGGAGAGGGGCGTCGCCCGCCGCGACGGCGTACGCCGAGGCGTTCGCCGGGCGGTGGGGGTACGAGCCCGTCGGATACAGCGACACCCTGCCCTATGACGCCGCCACGATCCTGTTCGCCGCGGTGCGGGCCGCCGGGAAGCTCGACCCGGACGCCGTGGTCAAGGCTTTGGAAACCGGTCGCTTCTCCGGCGTGGCGGGGACGTATCGGTTCGACGCGTCCCACCAGGCGATCTGGGGAACGAGGGAGCTTCACGGCACCGTCATCCGCTGGGAGCGCGACGGCGCGCGGATCGTCTACCCCGCGCGCTAGACGGGCGACGGGGGCCGTTCGCCCGTCGTTCGCAGCCGGCGTCCGCGTCCCGCCCGGCCAAGGGGGAACGCTTTCGGAGGCACGCGATGCACCCTCTCGCGCAGGTCTTGCTGGACGCCCTGTTCGTCGGGTCGAGCTATGCGCTGACGGCGGCGGGGCTGGCTCTCATCCTGGGCGTCGTCAAGGTCGTCGACCTTTCCCACGGAGCGTTTTTTTCCCTGGGAGCGTACGTGGCGTACCTCCTGTCGGCCCGGGGCATCTCCCATCCCGCGGCCGCCGTTCCGGCCGCATGCATCGTCGCCTTCGCCCTGGGCGCCCTGCTGGGCAAAGGCTTCGTCAATCCCGTGCGGTCCCATCCGGTGTCGGTCGCCGTCGGAACTCTGGGCTTCGCGATTCTGTTCGAACAGACCGCGCAGATCCTGTGGGGTCCGCATCCCGCATCGCTCGCCGCGGGAGCTCCCCTGGCCGTGATCCGCGGCGTCGTCGTCCGGCGGTGGGGAGCGGTCTCCCTGCTCTCCTCCGCCGGGGTCCTTTTCGGACTGTCGCTTTTCCTCTCCTCCCGCCGGGGGCTTCCCTTGCGCCTGATCGCCGAGGACGAGGAGATCGCGGAATCGGTAGGAATGGACGTCGAGAAGATCCGCTACCTGACCTTTGGCGTCGCCTCGGCCGCCGCCGCCGCGGCCGGCGCGCTGCTCGCGCCCGCGACGACGATCACCCCGACCATGGGTAGGGTGCCCCTCATCCTGTCCCTGATCGTCGTGGTCGCATCCGGAATGGAAGACATCGCCGCGATCTTCTGCCTTGCCGCGGGACTCGGGATCCTTGCGCACGCCGGCGCCTACTTCGTTTCGCCCCAATGGTCGTATGCGGGGGTCCTCACGGGGATCTGCATCCTGCTCCTCGTGCGGCCGGAGGGCCTCTCGACCGCCGGGGCCGGGCGGGAGTCCCTACGCCTCGGGGCCTCAAGATGACCGTCCCGTCGCGGCGGGCGACGGGTGCGCTCGCGCTGGGGACCGGCGCGCTGCTCGCCCTTCCTCTCGCGGGCCTGGACCGTTTCGTTCTCGATGTCCTGGCGTCGGGGTTCCTTCTGGCCGCCTACGTCGGGTCGTGGGACCTCGTCGGCGGAGTCGCCGGTCAGCTCTCTCTGGGACACGCCCTGTTCTTCGGAACCGCCACGTACGCCTGCGCCCTGTTGACGAGCCTCGCCGGCTGGCCGTTTTCCGCCGCCGCGGCCGGCGCTCTTCTGTGCTGCGCCGCCGCAGCCGCCGCCGTCGGCGCCCTTGCTGCACGCCTGCGCGGGCCGTTCGTCGCGCTGCTGACGCTTGCGCTGGGGGAGCTCGCGCACGAGATCATGCTCGGGCAGACGTTTTTCTCCGCGCGGGGCGCCTATTCGTGGGGAGGCGAGGGGGGCGTGCCGGTCTCGCTGCCGCCCGGGTTTCCGTCTCCGGTTGCAGCCTATTACGGGGCCCTCCTGTTTCTCGTCTTTGCCACCCTGGCGATGACGTGGATCGCGCGTTCCGACACGGGGCTGATCTTTCGGGCGATCGCCGGGAACGAGCGCACCGCGCGCGCTTCGGGGGTCGACGTCGCGCGGGGCAAGCGCAACGCGTTTCTGGCGGCCGGCCTGTTCGCGGGCGCGGCCGGAATCGGGTTCGCGGCGCTGGTCGGCCGGGCGACCACGGTCGACCTGTCGCTCGAGCTCTCCTTTCAGGCGGCCGCGGTGGCGGCCATCGGGGGAAGAGGGACCGTGGCCGGGCCGGTGGTCGCGGCGGTCGTCCTCCATGCAGCGCTGCAGGGCGCCGGGTTTTCCCCCACGACCCGCGTGCTCCTGTATGGATCGGCGCTGCTCCTGGTCCTCCGGTTTTTCCCCGCCGGGGCGGCGGGAGCGCTGCGGCCGGTTCCGCGGCCGGCCTCGACAGCGGGGCGGGGATAGGCGATGACGGAGCTCCTGCGGGCGGAAGCGGTGGAGAAGTCGTTCGGGGCCGTACGGGTCCTCCGCGGAATCACGGTGGCGGTGGACGAGGGGGAGGCGGTCGGATTGTGCGGACCCAACGGCGCCGGGAAGACGATACTCGTCGACATCCTGTCGGGAGCCATCCGGCCCGAACGGGGAAAGGTCGTCTTCCGGGGAAAGGAAATCACCCGTCTGCCCATGGAGGCGAGGGTCCGTGCCGGGATCGCGCGGACGTTCCAGATCCCCGAGCCCTACCCGTCGCTCACCGTCGCCGAGTCCGTCCGCGTGGCCCTCCGGCCGGGGGGGGCGGAGGGGCCGTGGACGCCGCGCCGCCCGGACCCCGGCGGGGAACCGATCGACGCGGTGCTGCGCAGGACGGGGCTCTTCGCCCAGCGGGCCCTCCTTGCCTCCCGCCTGTCCCAGGGTTGCCTGCAGCGGCTCGAACT
>CAYWOT010000152.1:2275-6381 GCA_964459975.1 uncultured bacterium | reverse complement strand
GATCTCGTCGCCGTACGCCCACCAGAACCGGACGACGGTGGCCGGAAGCCCGCGGCTCTTCCCGTACATGAGGCACAGCTTCTCGCACGCGGCCTTGGCGATTCCGTAGAGAGGTTTCCTCGCCTCTTCCACGAGCAGAGGGTGCGCCTCGTCGATGGGAGAATATCGAGGCTTCCCGTACACCACCGCGGTGCTCGTATAGATCAGATGGGGCACCTTTTGCGAAGCCGCCTCCTCCAGCAGATGGAGATGGCCTTTCAGATCATGGTCCAGGACTTCGAGCGGATCTTCCGAGAACGACCAGGCGAGGTGGAGGACGGCGTCCACCCCCGCAACCGCGGGTTTCAGCGCGTCCCGCTCCTCGAGTCCCGATTCGATCAGCGTCAGCTTCGGGACCGCGAGCGAACGGAGCGGCGCCACATCCTTGTCGATCACCCGGACGGCGTGTCCCTGCTCGAGGAGCCGGGCGGTTAAGTATTTCCCGCAGGAGCCGGCCCCACCGGTGATCAAAATAGTGCGGCTCGTCGTCATCTCGGAATCCGCAAAGCAGAAAGGTCGCGGCTCGAACCGGTCAAACGACCTTTTGCGTCAAACGAAGGCCCACCGACGGCCGATGCCGGATCAAGAAGTGTCACTGTCGAATTTTCCTGTTTATTCAGTATGACAAGGCGAGCTGGCAATGTCAACAAAGAGAGGGATCCCCTTTTGCGGGGATCCCTCTCGCCATTGCCGCTTCGATCATCCCGGTCCGACGGATTGGGCCTTTCTCTTCGCCATGACGATCTTGATGATCGGAAGCGCGAAGAGGAAAATGGCGGCCAGCGACAGGACGGCCGAAATACCGTTACGGAAGAAGACCGTGAACGAGCCGTCGCTTAAGATCATGCTCTGCCTGAAAAACCGCTCCGTCATGTCGCCGAGCACAAGGGCCACGGCAAGCGGCGCCAACGGATATTTCAGTTTCTTCATGATGTACCCGATCACGCCGAAGATCAGCGTACACCAGACGTCGAACATGAGATTGCGCATCACGTAGCTGCCGACGAAGCAGGCGACCACGATGATCGGCGTCAGGATCCCCCACGGCACCCTCATGATGGCGGCCAGAAGCGGCGTGCCGACGAGGCAGATGATCAGGCAAACCGCCCCGGCAAGGAACAAGCTCGCGATCAATCCCCAGACGAACTTGGGTTGTTCGAGGAAAAGTCGCGGCCCCGGCCAGAGGCCCCACATGTAAAGGCCCGCCAGGAGAACGGCAGCCGTGGGCGACCCGGGGATGCCCAAGGTGACCATGGGAAGGAGGGCGCCGGTGCCCGCCGAGTTCGCGGCCGCCTGCGGAGCGATGATTCCCTCGATCGCCCCCTTGCCGTATCTGTCCGGATCCTTGGAGTACTGCTTGGCGAGACCGTAACCCAGGAACGACGCGGGGGTCGCCCCCGTCCCGGGGAGAACACCTACGAAGAATCCCATGATCGCGGCCAGGATCGTCTGGGGGAAGAAGATCCAGATCTCGTGCCACCCCTCCCGGATGTCCGCCCACCCCACCTTGGCCACGACCTTCTCGCGGATCTCCGAGGAAAAACGGTCCTCTCCGTCGATCAGGATCTCTCCGAGGCCGAACATGCCGATCGTCAGCGGAACGAAATGGAATCCGCTGAGCCAGGAGATCATCCCGAAGGTGAGCCTCGGCTTGCCCGTCACGATGTCAAGCCCCACGGCGGTCAGGATCAGCCCGAAGAAGGTGCTCACCAGCGTCTTCGAAGGCTTGCCGGTGCCCAGACCGACGAACGTGCTGAACGCGAGCATCATGATCACGAACATCTCCGGAGGGCCGAACTTCAAGGCGAACAGGGCCAGGGGAAGGGCGGCTGCCACGAAGAAGATCGCCGCGATGATCATCCCGACGAAGGAAGCGAGGAAGGAGGTGGCTAAGGCCAGCCCCGCCTTTCCCTGTTTCGCCATCGGATACCCGTCGAAGATGAGGGCCACCGACCATGGCTCCCCGGGGATGGCGAACAAGACCGAGGTGATCACGCCTCCGAAGAGCGCGCCCCAGTAAATGGCGGCCAGAAAGATGATCGCGACATCCGAAGGAACGGTGACGGTCACGGGCAGCAGCAGCGCCACCCCCGCCGTACCGCCGAGCCCCGGCAAAACACCGACCGCAAGGCCCAGGATCAGACCCAGCGTCATCATAAAGAGCGAGAAGGGTTGGATCGCAACCCCGAACCCCATGAACAGGTTGTGCAAGGTAACCATCTAAGCCTCCCGTTCCGACTTCGTTCTAGGACCTGCGTATCCTTCCGGATACCGGCCATCGACCTTGTGCAGCAACCCTCGCTATCTCAAGTGGCCGGGGCAATCGACGGGACGGACCCGACCGACGGGACAGACAAAATTACGGCCTTGCCATCCTAGAACATGAACAGACCCTTCTCGTAGAGCGGGCTCTTGGGCAAGTCGATCTTCAAGCCCTTCTCCATGCCGAAGTAGATCGCAAACGTCATGATGAGCGCAAACGCGACGGTCGAAATCCAGCGATGCTTGCCCAGCCATCTGGCAAAGAGGATGCTGTAGAGGAACGTGGAGAAGTAGACGCCAATGTAGATGATCCCGAGCGTCAAGAGGGTCGCCGTGAACGTGATCCGCACCGCCTCCCACAATCCCCGCGCGCTGACGAAGAAGGATTCCTCGGTCTTCAACTTTACTGCGTCGTAAAAGATCCAGATCGAGGACACCAACATGAACACCCCGTACCAGAAGGGAACGAATCCCGCGGCGGGGCCGTACTCCGTCCATCCCGCGCCCTCCCGGATCGAGGAGCCGATCACAATGGCGGAGATGAGCATGAACAACGCTGAAACGATCAACTCACCCTTTTTCAATTCGGCCTCCCAAGGTGGTCTGGAAAGGGGGTGCGAGGCATTTCCTCCCCCGCACCCCCGCTCGTAGTTCCGCTGGGGATCAAGTCCGTATTCTGCCGGCTACTTGATCCAGCCTTGTGCCTTCATGATCTCGACGTGCACGGCCTCGAATTTCTTGCAAAACGCTTCCAGAGCCGCGCCGGTGCAGAACGCTTTCCGGTCCAGTCCGTACTTGTCCGCGAACTTGATCCAATCCGGATCGTTCTCCCAGTCCGTGGCCAGCTTGATCATTCCGTTCGTGGCCTCTTTGGAGATGTCCGGGGGAGCGAAGAGCGCCCGCATCATGTTGTAGTTGAAGTCGAGGCCGGCTTGCTTGCCGGTGGGGACGTTCTCGTAGCCCTTGATGTCCAGGCGATGTTGCTGGAACACGCAAAGCGGGCGCACATAGTCCGGGTAGAACGGGCCCGCCTCGCTGACCTGGTTGACGGTGGCTTCCACGTGCCCGCCGACCAGGGCCTTGGCCACCGCGCCGCCGCCCTTGAACGGAATGTACTTGAACGGCTTGGTGTGGCCGAGGGTCTGGATCGCACGGAAGACGATCTCATCTTCCTGCTTGGAGCCCGTCCCGCCGACGATGATCTGGCGCTTCCGGGCCGTATCCAGGAACTCTTTCAGGGTCTTCCACGGAGCGTCGTTTTTGACCCAGAGAGGGAAGTTGTCCAGCGCCAGCAGAGCGATCGGAGTGAAATTCGTGTAATTGAACGGAAGGTTCTGGAACAGCGGAGTGGTGAGGAAGCTGTTCAGGGTGATCATCATCTGGTACCCGTTGCCCTTGTTCTGCAGCACCGAATTCATGGCAACGGCCCCGGCCCCGCCCGCCTTGTTGACGGGGATGATCGCCTGGTCGATATAGTGGCGTTTCACGTTGAGGCCGATCAGGAACCGGGCGTACTTGTCGGCGCCCCCTCCCACGCCCGCGGGAATCACGAATTCCAGCGGTCGGGTCGGCCAAGCCGCCTGGGCCGTGGTTGTAGCCATGTCGCTGAAGCAGAAGATCATGGCGAACAGGAGCATCAACGGAACTGCGAAACGGAATCTCAGCACTCTCATAGTCATCCCACCTCCTAGAGGATCTCTGACCATGTGCCTGTCCCCGGAAAGCCGTTCGTCGATCAACCCCCCTGCGTTCGCTGTTCACCTCCTTCCGCTTCTGGAGTAGAAACTTTTCCCCGACTAAGGCGC
>CAYWOT010000152.1:0-2265 GCA_964459975.1 uncultured bacterium | reverse complement strand
CGGGGACTGTGGGGGGGGCCGCCTCAGTCTATCGGGACGTCAACAGATACCTACCACACGAGATCCGTTTCCTCAAGCCTCTTCTCTCGGCCCGAGAACCGGAACCTCGATCGGCTTTCCGGGAGCCTTTACCTTTGCGCTGATGAACGCCTGCATCTTCGCGAGGTGCTCCTCCTTCAGGTGGCTGAAGCGCTCCTGGGTCTTGCAGTACTCCTTGACGGGCTTGAACGCCTTGGGAACGTGCTGGTACTTGTACTCGCCGTTCTCCCACTCGTAGTTCGACCACATTCCCGTCTCGACCGCAAGCTTGGCGATCTTGATCGTGTCCTTCGCGTCGAAGATCCACCCTTTCGGGCAGGGGCACTGAATGTGGACAAAGGACGGGCCCTTGTAGTTGAGGGCCTTGCGAACCTTGTTGATCAGGTCGACCGGGTACCCCACCGACGCGGTCGCGACGTAGTGAACGGCCGGATGTCCGCCGATCACGATCTGGGGCGGATCCTTGGGGAAGGTCTTCTTTCCTTCGGGAATGGCCTTGCCCGGAGGGGTAAAGGTCGTCTTCCCGCCGTACGGAGTCATCGGGGAGGTCTGGATTCCCGTGTTCGCGTACGACTCGTTGTCGTACATGACGAAGCAGACGTCATGGCCCCTGTAGCACATCGCCGACATCGCCTGGAGGCCGATGTCGATGGCCCCGCCGTCACCGGCCATCACGACGATGTTGGGGAGCTTCCCTTTGTACTTGCCCTTCCGGATGAGCACCTGGTACGCCGCCTCGATTCCCGAAGCGACCGCCCCGGCGTTCGTGATCTGGGTGTGCGTCCAGGGCATCGCGAACGGGGAGCACAGGTAGCTCGTGTTGGCCACGTACATGCAGCCGGTCGGCCCGAGGAAGATCGAGTCGGGGCCGGCCGCCTTCGCGACCAGCTTGTAGCAAAGAGCCGGGCCGCAGCCCGCACAGGTCCGGTGTCCGGGAACGTAATACTCTTCCTGGGGGATCTGGCGGAGCGACTTGATAATTTCCATTTCCTGGGTCTCAACTTGTGTCGCCATATATTTCACTCCTTTGTTTGCTTTTGCCCGGTCCCGGCAAGCGGGATCGACGGCTCGTGATTAGATCCCGTTGTCGAAGTTCACCCAGTAGACGTACTGGTCGATCTGGCCCTTCTTGGCGGCCTCGGCGAGGATCTTGGCCATCTTGTAGAACTCGTCGAGGGTGACGACTTCGCCGCCGAGCCCGGCCATGAACGACGTGACCGCAGGCTTCTGGGGCTGATCGTAGAGAGCGGCCCGGACCTCGTGAATGAGGTTCCCGCCCTTCATCGCGCCGCCGTAGGAGGTGCTGGTCTCGACGATTCCCACCGCCTTGAACTTCTTGAGGGTCTCGGCGACCACTTCCGTCGGGAACGGACGCACGAAACGCAGCTTCACCATGCCGACCTTGGCCCCCTTCTTCCGGAGGTGGTCGACGGCGAACCGGGCGGTCCGGCAATGGGCGCCCTGGAGGAAGAAGACGAATTCCGCGTCGTCGCACTTGTACTCCTCGACGAACGGGGCGTAGTTCCGGCCGAACTGCTTGTTGAAGTCCGCGACGGTCTTCTCGATCACCTTGGGGGCGTTGATCATCGCAATGGCCCGCTGGATGTCGATCGCCGACCCCTGGTCGGGATAGATCTGGGGACCGTGGGACGACGGCCGCGTCGGATCGAGCGGCAGATGCGCCTTGTACGCCGGCAGGAACTCGTCCACCTGGCCCTGGTCGGGAATGACGACCTTGTTCGGAATGTGGGAGACGAAGTAGCCGTCCTGGCAGCAGAACTGGGGCAGCATCACCGACGGGTCCTCACCGATCTTGTAGTACATGATCGTGTTGTCGTAGACCTCCTGCGGCGTCTCCGCCCAGCCCATGATCCATCCCTGGTCCCGGGCACTCATGACGTCGGTGTGCTCGGAGCCGAAGTCCCCGGGAGGATCGAGCGCGCGGTCGGCAATGGCCATCTGGAGCGGATACCGCCCGCCGGCGCACGGAGAGTACACTTCCATGGCGTAGGTCACGCCGACGCCCGAGCTGCCGGTGTAGGCCCTCGCCCCGGCGGCGGAAGCACCCAGGACGATGGAGACCTGGGCATGCTCGCCTTCGCCGTGCACGAACTCGGCGTCGAGGTCCCCGTTGGCGACCAGCTTCGACAGCTCCATCATGATGCCGGTGTACGGACGGATCGGGTAGGAGCTGATCACCTCGACCCTCGCGGCCTTGGCGGCGTG
>CAYWOT010000151.1:0-6413 GCA_964459975.1 uncultured bacterium | reverse complement strand
CACCCCTCCAGGTGAAGGTTGTAGAGCGCCGGCGTCAGCTTCCGCCACATCAGGTCGCCGCCGGCGCCGAAGATCACGACGGCTGCGGTATCGATCCGGTTTCCCATCGGCGGTACGTCCCCTCCCGTTCAGGTGGTTTCCCATTCCGTGTGGAAGATGCCTTCCTCGTCCACGCGGCGGTAGGTGTGGGCCCCGAAGAAATCGCGCTGCGCCTGGATGAGGTTCGTGGGCAGCCGGCCGGCCCGGTAGGCGTCGAAATAACCCAGGGAAGCCATGAAGCCGGGCGCGGGGATCGCGAACGCCGCCGCGGCCCGGACCGTATTGCGAAGGCCCTGCTGCCTCCTCGCCACCTCCTTTCCGAGGTGCGGGTCGAGGACCAGGTTCGGCAGATCGGGACGGGCACGGTATGCCGCCCGGATCTCCTCGAGCAGCGATGCGCGGATGATGCATCCGCCCCGCCAGATCGCCGCGACGCGCTCCAGGTCGATTCCGTACCCGTACGCCGCCGAAGCGGCGCCCAGCTGCGCCAACCCTTGTGCATAGGCCAGGATCATCGACGCGTACAGGGCGTCGCGCAGATTGCCGAGGAACGTCTCGCGGTCGCGGGCGAACGCCCGGTTGGGCCCGGGGAGCGCTCGGGCCGCGTCGTTCCGCTCCGTCTCCCGCGCGGACAGGTTGCGCATCGCCACGGCCGCGTCGATCGCGGGAACGGGTACCCCCAGATCCAGCGCGTCCTGCGTGGTCCACTTGCCCGTTCCCTTCTGGGACGCGGCGTCGCGGATCAGGTGGATGAGGCGTTTCCCGGTCCTGGGGTCGGTCTTGAGGAAGATCCGGGACGTGATCTCCACAAGGAAGGACCCGAGCTCCTGGCGGTTCCAGAGGTCGTACACGTCGTGGAGCTCGTCGTCGCTCAAGCCGGGTCCCCGCGTCATCAGGTCGTAGGTCTCGGAGAGGAGCTGCATGAGAGCGTATTCGATTCCGTTGTGGACCATCTTCACGTAATGGCCGGCGGAAGAGGGGCCCAGCCATGTCACACACGGTTCCCCCTCCACCTGCGCGGCGGCCGATTCGAAAATCGGCCGGATCCGCTCATAGGCGTCCCGCGGGCCTCCCGGCATGATGCTCGGACCGTGACGCGCACCGCTCTCGCCCCCGGAGATGCCGACGCCCAGGAACAGAAGCCCCTTCCCGGCCAGCGCCTTGCCCCTGCGATCCGTGTCCCGAAAGTGGGAGTTGCCGCTTTCGATGATGAGGTCGCCCGGTTCCAGAAGCGGGGCCGCGTCTTCGATGACGGAATCCACCGGCGCGCCGGCGGGCACGAGCATCATGAGCGCGCGCGGCCTGGACAACGCTTCCACGAAGTCGCGCAGCGTGGCGGCCCCGACGATCCTCCGGCCGCCGGCCTCCGCGCCGAGCGCCTTCACCTTTTCGGGGTCCTTGTCGTACCCGGCCACGGCGTGACCGTGGTCCGCCATGTTCAGGACGAAGTTGCGGCCCATCACTCCCAGGCCGATTATCCCGATCTCGCACTTTCCGACTGCCATCGTCTCCTCCTTAACGTCCCGCCGATTCCGGGCCCAAAGCGTTCTCCACGCCCCCGCACCCGCTCCGCAGGGCCGAGGGCGACCGAATACGACATGGCGCGGGAAACGGGCGAACGTTCCCCGAAAAGGGGGATGATCGGCGGGCGGAAGCGGATTCGGACCCTTGCCGCCTCCGAGCGGGAACTGCTCTTCCCGGGGGGGGGGAGTTGCCGCCGCGGCGGCTCGAACCAACCCCCGGCGTCGGCGCATCGAAGGGGGACGGACGCCGGCCGCGGATCCGATGCGGCCGCGTCGTTAGAGCGACTGGTCGCGTGCTGAAGGAGGCGTCGCATGAAAAGGCGAATCGTGCTTGTGCTGATACCGGCCCTGGCCCTGGCCGGCTGCGCGGGAATGGGACAGAAGGAGACGGCGGGGACGATCATCGGCGGGGCGAGCGGAGCGGTGATCGGATCCCAATTCGGCGGAGGGTCGGGCAGGCTCGTCGGCACGGCGATCGGAACGCTCGCGGGCGCGCTGGTCGGCCAGGAGATCGGGAGGTCCCTCGACGAAGCGGACCGCCGCGCCATGCAGGACTCGGCACAGAACGCCTTGGAGTATTCACAGACCAACCACCCCACGACCTGGAGGAACCCGGACACCGGACACCACGGCTCCATCACGCCGGTCCGGACGTACCGGGGGCCGGAGGGCCGGTACTGCCGGGAATACCAGCAGACGGTGGTGATCGGGGGAGAGGAGCAGCGTGCCTACGGACGGGCGTGCCGGCAGCCTGACGGCACGTGGAAGATCGTCAAGTAGTCGCCGGGGAGGGTGCAGCCGCCGGGTTTCGCGGTTCCGTTTCCTGGCGCCCGGGGGGCCGGCCTCGGACCGTCGCGCGAGGATGGCCCAAGGCCGCCGCGTGAGAGGAGCAGGAGAATGGAAGGACGGCGTCGAATCATGAGTCTTCTGTTTCTGGTCGTGCTCGTCGCGTCCGTGGCCGGGTGCGCCAGTTCGAGGACGCAGGAGAGCACCGGCGAATACGTCGACGACTCTGTGACCACCGCGAAGGTCAAGGCTGCGATTGCGCAGGATTCGTCGCTCAGCGCGTTCCAGATCAACGTGGAAACCTTCAAGGGGGTCGTCCAGTTGAGTGGGTTCGTCGATTCCCCGGAAGCCAAGAGCAAGGCCACGAAGATCGCCTCGAGGGTCGCCGGCGTCAGGTCGGTGAAGAACTCGCTGGTCGTGAAGAAATAGGGACGCGCCTTTTCTGCGGCCTCTCCGCCCGAAGGGCGCGCGCAGGGAAGGACCACGGAGACGCAGACCTGTGGAGACCAACGCGGAGCCCCCCCAAGCTCCCGGCGGGCGGGGGGGGAGCTGCTGGACGGGTGCGGTTCCGTCCGGACGCGGCGCCGGAGCGGGAGGCGGGTACATGCTCTATTGGGCCGTCATCGCATTTCTTCTTTCGGTGGATGCCGCCGTGCTGGGGTTCAGCGGCGTCGCGGGAGACGCGGCCAGCTTCGCCGGGGTTCTGTTCGTCGTATTCTTTGCGGTGTTTCTGGTGTCGTTGGTCGCCGGGCTCGCGAGGCGACCGCGGGTCTAGCACGCCCCGGCGACGGGGCTTTTCGGGCCCGGACGTGCAGCGGGAACACGGGGCGGGAGGCGGCACCGGCCCGTGCTGACGAGGGGCGGAAAGCGCGGCGGGTCTCAAAAAAAAATGGGGGCGCCTTCGTAGCCGATTCGCTGCCCTGTCGGGACGATCACAGGCGGCCGTCGCCGGCCTTTCCGCGCCGCGGCGTCGGAGTGCGCGGCTTGGGGGCCGCGATCACGCGCCGGCTGCACCGCTCGCAGGTGAAACGGCCCAGGGTGACCGCCGCTCGCGCCAGGGGGCCTTCGAGCGTCTGCTCCCGCGAGCAGACCGGGCAGACCAGGGTGAGCGAATCGGGATCGGGCACCCGGCGTCTCGGGTTCATCCGCGATTACCTCACTTTGCGGTCCGGTCCCGCAGAACATCTATTGTACTTCCGCCAAGGGGACAGATTGGGGACGGATTCGTCTGGAAACGGGCCGGGCGGCTATGGGGGTCGGGTCAGGCGCGGGCCGGGCCGGTGATCTTGCGCAGCAGCGCGCCGGCGGCTTCCGCGGGACCATCCATCTCGAATCCGGGGACGGCCAGGCGCGTGCGGAGCTGCCCGACGAAGGTTCCGGCGCGGAAGGCGGCGGTAAACGTCGCGCGGGCCAGTTCCTCGTGCCGCTCGCGGTATTGCGGGGGGCCGAAGATGTTGGCGAAGTAGCTGTGACCCAGGCCCGTCGTCGTGGTCGTTCCCTTTGCCATGGCCGCTCCTTCCCGGAACACCTGCAGGGCCGCCTCGGGCGTCGGAAACGGTTCGATGAGCGGATGGAGATCGTCGACCCGCTCGTAGTTGTTCGCGTAGAGAATGTAGTCGACGGGGTATCCCGCGAGAATCTCGTCCAGCGGGGCGACCGGGACGAGGACCCGGGCGTTGGCCTTCTGGGGGCTCATGATGATGGCGCGGTCGACCTGGCCGAACGCGTAGCCCCGCTGCAGGTCGTCCAGGCGGATGAACGCGCCGATTTCCGTTCCGTAGCCGATCACGCGGCCGTCCTCGCGGACCGCCAGGGACCCCATGTCGTCGGCGACGACGCTCATCCCGCGGACCGTGTCCCGCCCGAGAACGCGCAGGGCCTCCAGCGTTTCCGACTTCCCCGTCGCGGTGTCGCCGATGACGAGGACGTTCGCGGACATGCCGTTCCGGCAATGGATCCGGGTCATCGCCCCGTGGAAAGGCATCCGCCCCTGTTTCATCATCAGGACGTTGTGGAGGGTGAGCGCCATCTTCTTCAGGTAGCCGAAGTAGCCGAACCGGTTCTCGCCGGGCACCGCGGCGATGAGCAGGCCGGTTTCCGCGTCGTCGTAGAAGACCGTGGGCACTTCCCCGTAGCGCGCCAGGTGGGCGGGATCGACCCCGTAGAGGTACAACGCGTGCGGTCCGCGGGCGATCTGTTCGTCGGTAGCCAGCTCGAACAGGTTGGCCAGGGAGCAGCCCAGCCCCATGAACATCTGGTGGAAGTACAGGAAGACGACCACCGGGCCGACCTGGGCCGGATAGCAGAGCCACTTGCCCTCTTCCACGGGAAGCCCCGGGAGCGGATCGTCGTCGATCCGCAAGAACCGGCCGCTCCTCCGGTTTTCCGGGGGATCGATGATCAGCGGCGGATTGATCAGCACCTGGCGGATGAAGGGGACGCGGGCCAGGGCCTGCGCGCTGGGAACGGGGGGATCCCACGCCTTCTGGACGGCGATCAGACCGACGTCGGCACCGGCCGAGACCTGCCGGTAGATGCGGCAGTGGTCCCCCGTGATGTTCTCGCACAGGTCGCGGTAGAGTCCCCGGGCAAGTTCCTTGAGGCGCTCGGTGGTCGCCGTGAACGTCCGGTACGGGCGCATGTCGTGGCTGCGGGGTCCCTGCTCGGAGTGGCAGATGAGATACCGGTCGAACGATCTCCAGAAGTCGTAGAAGCTCTCAGTGAACGTGTGCAGTGCCCCGGGGTCGTCCGCGTACGGCCGCGCCCCCCGCACGGCCTTGGCGGCGTGCACGAGGGGGGTTTCGGCCAGGTGCCGCAGCAGCGCCAGGAGGCTTGACCGCCCCTCCGGGGAGTCGACGCCGGGGGGCAGGCGGTCCAGGAGGGGATCGTCGTGCTCGACGAGATGGTCGAGGAAGAGGTCGAAGACCGTCCGAAAGGCGCGGCTGGTCGCCACTTCGGTGGTCGTCCCGCACAGGATTCCGTCCGTGTGGAGGATGATCTGGCTGCCGTCGACGTGGAGCTCGCGCAGATACGAGTCGCCGATGAGGGTGCGCCGGTCGGTCATGGGCTCTCTTGGACGGCCTCCGTTCGGGTTTCGCTGGGGTACCCCGTACTATAGTGCATCGTGACATTCGGAGGAACCGGACGAAAGCGCCGGTCTCTATAGGTCCGTCGGCCCCCCGGACGATCCCCTGATCCCGGAGATCGCTTCGTAAGCGGGAAGGTCCCGCCGGGGTGCGCCGCAGACGCCATGAAGCGGCTCCACGACAGGAGAATCGAGGGAGAGGTCGTCGTCCTCCCGGAGCCGTGACCGGGTCGAAGGCGGCGCGCTCCTATCGCGCTTCAGCGCGGCGGCTCCGGGTTCAGGCGGTGGGCCAGGGTGAAGAAGTGATGGCCCATGATGGCCAGCGAAACGGCCAGCCCCAGGTGCCGGGGCGTGCGCACGAGCGTCCTGCGCAGGAACCGCCAGTAGGCCGACCGGTACCGGGCGAAGATCCCCTGCCGGACGATCGACCGGTATAGCGCGAGGTAATCCGAATAAACGAGCTGCGGTTTGGCCGTCTTGCCCAGGCGCACCAGCATCGCATGGGCGCGCTCGAAATATTCCGCCGGGTTGTAGATGGACGCCAGGACCTTCCGGTACCCGGCGAGCAGCGCGTCGGGATTCATCCGGGGGATGAAGTTGAGCAGGGCGTCGGTGTTGTCCCCCATGCTCTGCCGCAGGATCCGGCCTTCCTCGGAGAGCCTGCGCCACAGGCGCGTGTTGGGAAGCGCGGTCAGCAGGCCCACCATGGAGACGGGGATGGCCGCCTCCCGGATGAAGGCGATCTGCTCCTCGAAGATTTCGGGAGGATCCTGGTCGAAGCCCAGGATGAACCCTCCCATCACCTCGAGCCCGCGCTCCTGGAGCCGCCGCACGCTCGCCAGGAGATCGACCTTCGCGTTCTGCAGCTTGCCCGCCGCTTGATGGCTTTCCTTGATCGGCGTCTCGATGCCGACGAAGACCTTGTTGAATCCGGCCTTCCGCATCATGGCGAGCAGTTCCTCATCCTCGGCCAGGTTGAT
>CAYWOT010000150.1:2568-6420 GCA_964459975.1 uncultured bacterium | reverse complement strand
GTGCTCGACGTGTTCACGATGGTCTCGCAGATCGAGGGCCCTTCCGGAATGGACGAGGCCGAACAGAACGCGTTCATCGATCTGCTCGTCAATCCCGCGCCGATCGACGACCCTCTCCTGCGGGAACTGCTGGCGTCCATCGCGCCGACGTGGAAACACGTGCTCGACGCCTACACCACGCAGTACCGGTTCGACGAACGCTACTTCGAGCAGGCCTTTTGCCGCGTCAGGAGCATCGTGGACCGCGCGCTTGGCCGGGACGAAAGCGCGGCGTTCAAGGTGGCTCTCGCCGCCCAGCTGGGTGGCATCATCGCCAACGCTTCGGGCAAGCCGGAACCCGGGATCGGCCGGCTCAGCGAGGACGAGCTGGAAGCGATCGCCGCGATCTCCATCTGGCTCGGCGCGGACGCGGTGCCGGAGAACGGATGAACACGCGGATCCACCGCCCCTCTTCGCATGCGTGCGCCCCCGGAGTCCCCCCGTCCGGCGGAGCGGCTTGCGCGCTTTCCGACGACACGGTCGGCCGGGCGGCGCCGCAGAGCCGGCCGGCCGTCTGATGCTCGCCTATCGAATGACCATTCGCCACGCCCTGGCCGCCTATTTCCTCGTGGTCGGGCTGTTCGGCCTCCGATCCCTCTTCGTGGGCGCACGGGTCAAATACCGGGAGTTTTCGGAACGGGCGACCGCGTTCAAAGTCGGATCGTATCTTCGGGAATTCACGCTCTGCGCGCTCGATATCGCGGTGGGAACGATGATCCTCCTGGAATGGTCCGCAGCCAAGGCGCTCGGCATCGTCGTTCTGGCCTTCGGAACCCTCTACAGCGCACGGGCCTTCGCCTGGGGCTTTTCCGACGGGAAGCCGTCCGTGCCCATGTGGCTCCTGTCGTTCGCAGGATTCACCCTGTGGAACGGGTTCCTGATCTACGTCATGCTCAGGGTCCTGTGAACTTTCGCCGCGGCGAACGGGACGGGGCCGAAAACAGGGCAACGGAACCGCCCTTCCGGAATCCAACGGAAGAACCGCGTTCCGGCACGCCGACGCCGGGAGGCGGCCGCAGGACCCGAGCGCGCCGGAGCACCCATGGTGACCGGAACCCGTAACCATCACTCCATCGGGAGGTACCGACATGGACCTGCATTCCGGCATGAAAGAGGTCGATTTCATCAAGACCCTCCATGAAGGCTTCGTCTTCGACAAGGAGGAAGAGTACAAGGACGCCGCCCGGGTGGCCTGCTCGATTTCCGACAACGCGGCTCTCATGGTCGGCTATGAGCTCGCCAGCGGTGCCTCCTACGCCACCGCCGAGACCAACACCGGCATTCTCGACATCCTGAAGACGGAACGGCCCACGCCGGTCGTGCTCGCCGCGATCCCGGTGATCCAATCCCTGCTCGACCTGGAACCCGTCCCTTCGGACCACACCCGGCGCCTGCTCGATGCCTGCAGAGAACACGGAAACGCGTGGAGCGGCCTAGGAATCGTGCTCTGCGCCGACCCCGGTCTGGAAGAGGAATGCGACCGGATCATGACCGAGTGGCGCGAGGCGGCCGGCATCCCGGCCGACAACTGACGGTGCGGCGACGCACCGGCCGAAGGACCGGGACGACCCGGACCGGAGCGAGCCGCCTGGACCCGGACGCATACTACATGGGGATCGCCATCGCCGTCCGGGAAAAGGCCAACTGCAGGGGGAACCGGGTCGGCGCGGTCCTCGTCCGCGAGAACCGGGTCATCTCGACCGGATACAACGGTGTTCCCGAAGGAATGACGAACTGTCTCCAGGGCGGGTGCCTGCGCTGCCGGAATCCGTACGGGCTGTTCCCGCCGGGCGCAGGGTACGACCTGTGCATCTGTGTTCATGCGGAACAGAACGCGCTGCTCACCGCTGCCCGGTTCGGAATCTCGGTACAGGGGGCGACCCTGTACACGACCATGCAGCCCTGCTTCGGCTGCGCGAAGGAACTCCTTCAGGCCCACGTCCCGCGCATCGTGTATCTTCACCCCTGGACCCCGTCGGACACCGACCCGAGAATGGACGGCCGGAAGAAGGCCGAGTTCCGCAGGATGTCCGCGCGGTTCGACACGCGGCAGCTGGCGATGGCCGATCCCCGTGCCGAATGGGCGGTCAGCGCGCTCCGCGAGAAGGCGGCGGCTGTGCCCGCTCGCCCGGCACCCGCGCGATCCCGGCAAGCGCGCACGCGGGCGGCTGACCCTCCAACGCACTGACCGGCGGCGCAACTCCATCGGACGTCCCTCTTTCGCACGGTTCTTCGGCGGCGCCCCTCCACGAGCGAAACGCCTCGTTCCGGACGGCAACGTTCCCGGAACGGCAGCGTCTTAACCGGGTGCGGGGCAACGGGCGCGGGCGACGGCGCGCCGCCAAGGAGGAAGGCGTGGATCTCGACATCGCGGGGCGGGTCGCGATCGTCACCGGTTCGACCGCGGGAATCGGCTTCGCGACGGGCCGGGCGCTGGCGCGGGAAGGCGCAACGACCGTGGTGAACGGCCGGACGGCGGACCGCGTGGCCAAGGCCGTGGAAACGATCGTCTCCGAAGTGCCCGGGGCGTCGGTGCGCGGCGTCGCCGCCGACCTGTCCACGGCGGAGGGGTGCGCGGCGCTTGGCGCCGAGGTCCCCCAAGCGGACATCCTGGTGAACAACGTGGGGATTTTCGACCCGAAGGCGTTCGAGGAGATCCCGGACGACGACTGGCTCCGGTTCTTCGAGACGAACGTGATGAGCGGAGTCCGTCTGACGCGACGCTTCCTTCCGGGGATGAAGGACCGCAACTGGGGACGGGTGGTCTTCGTATCCAGCGAATCGGCGGTTCACATTCCCGCGGAGATGATCCACTACGGCGTGACGAAGACCGCCCAGGTGGCCGTCGCGCGGGGAGTGGCCGAGACCACCGCGGGCACCGGCGTCACCGTCAACAGCGTGCTCGTCGGCCCGACGCGATCGGAAGGCGTCGCGGCATTCGTGGACCGCCTCGCCCGCGGGCGCGGCCTCGATCCCGAAGCGATGGAGCGCGAGTTCTTTTCGACCGCCCGGCCCACGTCCCTGCTGCAGCGTTTTCTCTCGATCGACGAAGCCGCGAACCTCATCGTATACCTGTGCAGCGCCGCCGCTTCCGGGACGAACGGCTCGGCTCTCCGCGTCGACGGCGGCGTGATCAAGGCGGCGCTGTAAGACCGGCGGACGAGGAAGGAGACAGGCGGTGCGACTCAACGTGCGCGCCTTCGGGATCACCTGTTCCCTGGTATGGGGGATCGGACTGTTCTGCCTGACCTGGTGGGTGATCGCCTTCGAGGGAGCGACCGGCGACATGACCTGGATCGGGCATTTCTACCGCGGATACCGCATCAGCCCCGCGGGCAGCGTCCTGGGCCTTCTTTGGGGCCTGGCGGACGGTTTCGCGGGAGGCGTGGTCTTCGCCTGGCTGTACAACACGCTGGCCTCCCGGTTCTCCCGGCCCGCTAGAGGCGGTTGATGACGGACGAGAGGACCCCGGCGCCGAACCCGTTGTCGATGTTGACCACGGCCACCGTGGGGGAACAGGAATTGAGCATGCCGAGAAGGGCGGACAGGCCGCCGAAACTCGCCCCGTACCCGATACTCGTCGGAACGGCGATGACGGGCTTGTCGGTCAGCCCCCCGACGACGGAGGCAAGGGCGCCCTCCATTCCGGCCACCACGACGATCACCCGCGCGGAAAGGAGGGCCCGTTTCCGCATGAGGAGCCGGTGAATGCCGGCCACGCCGACGTCGTAGAGCCTCTCGGTCCGGTTGCCGAGAAACTCCGCCGTCACCGCGGCTTCCTCGGCGACCGGAAGGTCCGACGTCCCGGCGGTG
>CAYWOT010000150.1:0-2558 GCA_964459975.1 uncultured bacterium | reverse complement strand
AATCGTCCCCTTTCCGTTCTCCGGGGATGCGGCCGAACGGACCACCGCACACCGGGCCTCCGGATAGAGGACCGCGCGGCGGAAGTGCCTGCGGATCGCCTTTCGCTTTTCGGAGTCGACGCGCGTGATCAGGACATCCGCTCCGGCCCTGCGCATCGACCGCGCGATGGCGACGATCTGGGCCGCGGTTTTCCCTTCTCCGAGGATCACCTCCGGCACGCCCTGGCGGATCGACCGGTGGTGATCGACGCTTGCCATCCCGAGGCTCTCGAACGGGAGCGACCGGATCTTCTCGAAGGCGGAATCGACCGACGCCTTCCCGTCGGCAACCTGTCTCAGCAGTTCCTTGAGCCTCTCTGCGGTCAATCCATTTCCTCCCGGGAAGCCGGCCCCGATGCGGCGTTGCCCTCCCCGGGATGCGGGACTGCGGCCCCTCGGTCGCCAAGGCGCACCCGAACCTCCTTCACCGCCCGCTCGGACGCGGCGGCCACCGTGAACTCGGCCCCCGGAAAGACGAACGACTCTCCCTCCGCAGGGATCCGCCCCGCAACGGAGATGAGCATGCCGCCCAGCGTCGAATAGTCTCCTCGCGGAAGGGGGACGCCCAGCTCCTCCTCGAAGCGGCCCACCTCCATCCTTCCCGGAACGAGAAATTCGCCGGACGGCGTCTTCTTATAGTATGCCATCCCCCGGTCATATTCGTCCTCGATCTCCCCGACGATCTCCTCCACAACATCCTCGGCGGTGACGATCCCGGTGACCCCTCCGTACTCGTCCACGACGACGGCGAAGGACGTCCCCTCCTCCCGGAATTTCCCCATCAACTCGTCGATCGGCATCAACTCGGGCACGTAGAGGGCCTTTCGCATGAGCGGACGGACGGGAGCGTCCGCCGGGTGTTCGACGATGTCGATGACGTGGAGGAACCCGACCACGTGGTCGATCCGTTCCCGGTACACGGGGTAACGGGAATAGCCGCTCAAAGAGGCCAGTGCCGCGGCATCCCGGCAGGTCGCCTCTTCCGGGAGCGCGACAACGTGGACGAGGGGGCGGAAGATGTCTCCGACCTTCTTCTCGCCGAAATGGAATGCGCGGCGCACCATCGTCCTCTCGTGGGCCTCCACGTCCGATCCGGTCCGGCTCATCTGCAGCAGGAGGCGCAACTCCTCCCGGGTGACGATCCCCGAGAGGGGAGGGACTCCTCCGAACGGGCGGGACAGGAACCGCGCGAAGAGGACCGTGAGCCAGACGAGGGGGTACAGGAGCCCCTCGGAGAACCGGATGAACCGGGCGGCCGGTCCCGCCAGACGGTCCGCGCGCGGCTGCGCGAAGCTCTTGGGCACGATGCCGCCCAGGAGGATCACCAGCGGCGTGATCACCCCGACGGTGACCCATGCCGCCTGGGCCCCGAAGCGCGGAAGCAGGCGGGAGGTGGTCAACACCGTCCCGAGGACGACGAACAGATTCGCCCCCGTCAGAGTGGTGGCGAGCGCCCGGTCGGGATGGTCGAGGAGCCGCAGCGCAGTTGCGGCGCCCCGCTCGCCCACCCGCGCGCGATTCGCAAGCCCGTGCCGGTCCGCGGAGACGAGGATGATCTCCGCCCCGTTGAAGAGCGCCTGCATGAGAAGGCAGAACGCAATGGCGACGATCAGGTCCACGGAGCGTCACTCCCCCTCTTTCGCAAGGACACGTACTCCGACCTCGACGATGCGGATTCCGCTGACCCGCTCCGCGGTGAACCGGAACGGATCGAGGACGATCGAATCGCCCTTCCCGGGAAGCCGCCCGAACTCGTGGAGCAGGAGCCCCGCCACCGTGTCCCACTCCTGGTCGGACAGATCCGACGAGAACGCCTCGTTGAAGCGGCGGATGGGCATCTTCCCGAGGATCCGCCAGGATCCGTCCGGTCGCCGCACCATCTCCTTCTCCTCCCGGTCGTGCTCCTCGCGGATCTCTCCGAAGAGCTCCTCGAGCACGTCTTCGAGCGTCACGATCCCGACGAACTCGCCGAACTCGTCGACGACCAGCGCCAGGTGCACCTTCAGCCGCTGGAACTCTCCCATGAGCAGGGGGAGCTTCTTCGAGGTCGGGACGACGAAGGGAGGCCGAAGCAGATCGGCGAGCGGGGCCTCGCCGGCCCCGTCCGCTGCAGGGCGGAGCAGGTCCTTGAGGTACAGGATGCCGACCATGTTCGCGCGGTCGCCGCGGTAGACGGGGATCCGCGAGCGGCGGAACTTCCGGAAGCGGTCGAGGAGCTCGGCCCGGGGAATGTCGTCCGGCACCGTGAAGACGTCCGCCATCGGCGTCATGATCTCCCCCACCCGCCGGTCGGTCAGCTCGAAGATGTTGTGGATCAGCTCCCGTTCGCCCGGGTCGAGCGTTCCGCTTTCACTCCCCGCGTCGACCAGGGCGCGGAACTCCCGCTCGGTGATCGCCCTCTTCCTTCCCGCCACCGCACCGCCCCCCAGGAGCCAAAGGATCCCCTCCGCCAGCATCTCCATCAGGAAGCGGACCGGCGCGATGAGCCTGGACGACCTGGGCGACCCGGCGCTGCTGGT
>CAYWOT010000149.1:0-6424 GCA_964459975.1 uncultured bacterium | reverse complement strand
AGCGTGCTCCACGTAAGCGGGTATGACGCCGCGGCGCTGGAACGGGCGATCGCCCCGTTCCGCACGGAACGGCGTCGGTGGCGGAGGATCTCCGCGGGGATCGAGGACGTCTTCATCCATCTCATGGAGCGCTCGCCGGGAGGGCCGCCCTCGTGACGCGGGGACGCAGTCTGTCGGCGGCGCGGTTCGCGGCGGTGGTCGTCAAGGAGTTCATCCAGATGCGCCGGGACCGCCTGACGTTCGGGATGATGATCGGCATCCCGATTCTCCAGCTCGTCCTGTTCGGCTACGCGATCAACACCGACCCGAAGCACCTCCCCGCCGCCGTTCTCCTGGCCGACAACGGTCCCCAGGGACGCACGCTGCTTGCGGCGGTGCGCAACAGCGGCTACTTCGACTTCGTCCGGCAGGTCGGAACCGAGAAGGAAGGACGCGAGGCGCTGGCACGCGGAGACGTCCAGTTCCTCGTCAACATTCCCGCCGACTTTACCCGCTCCCTCCTGCGCGGGGAGCGCCCCGCCGTACTGCTCGAGGCGGACGCGACCGATCCCGCCGCCACCGGAAACGCCCTCGGGGCCCTTCGGGTCCTCGCGGACACCGCCCTGCGGCCCGACCTCAAAGGTCCGCTCGCCTATCTCACCCGCGGCGCCCCCGCCTTCGACCTGCGCATCCATGCGCTCTACAACGCCGAAGGCGCCACGCGGTACAACATCGTGCCCGGGCTGATGGGCGTCGTCCTGACGATGACCATGGTCATCATCACCGGGCTGGCGATCACCCGCGAGCGGGAGCGGGGCACCATGGAAAACCTCCTCTCCATGCCGGTACGTCCCCTGGAAGTGATGGCCGGCAAGATCATTCCCTACATTCTCGTCGGGTACCTTCAGAGCGGCCTGATTCTCGTCGCCGCGCGGTATCTCTTCGACGTTCCCATGACGGGCAGCCTGCTTCTGCTGCTCGGGACGACTCTCGTGTTCATCGTCGCGAACCTGGCGATGGGGATCACCTTCTCGACCGTGGCGACGAACCAGCTCCAGGCGATGCAGATGTCGTTCTTCTTCTTCCTTCCGTCCCTGATGCTCTCCGGCTTCATGTTCCCCTTCCGCGGCATGCCCCGCTGGGCTCAGGTGCTCGGCGAGGTCTTTCCGCTCACCCATTTCCTGCGGACCGTCCGCGGCATCCTCCTCAAAGGAAACGCGTTCGCGGAGGTCGCTCCGCAGATCTGGCCCGTCGCCCTGTTCGTCGCCGTCGCCCTGTTCGTCGGAGTGAAGCGCTACCGCCGGACGCTGGACTAGCCCGCGTTCGCCGGCCACGGAGGGACCGCCTCCGTTTGCGGTCGCGCCCCGCATCCGATGTGCCATAATTTTCCCGGGGTCGAGAACCCGCGGGGGGGGTGCCGGATGAAACGCTCGGGAAAGGCCGTGGCATGCGGCATCTGCGGGAAGATGAAACAGCCGGGCGAGGTCGTCCCGGCGGAGCTCGTCCGGGATTCCATCAACGAGACGATCCGGAAGACAAACCCGGAGTGGTCCGCGGACGGGTACATCTGCATTCCCGACCTCAACCGATTCCGGGCGACGCACGTGCAGGAGGTCCTGGAGGCGGAAAAGGGCGAGGTCGCGGAGCTGGAGAGGCAGGTCGTGAACAGCCTTAGGGAACAGGAGCTCTTCGCCCACAACATGAACGAGGAGTACGACAGCCAGCGCACCTTCGGAGAGCGCCTGGCGGACCGGATCGCGGAATTCGGCGGCAGCTGGGGATTCATCCTCCTGTTCTGCGCAACCCTGCTTACGTGGATCGCGGTCAACTCCGTCGCCCTGCTCGCCAGACCCTTCGACCCGTATCCCTTCATCCTCCTCAACCTGGTCCTCTCCTGCCTCGCCGCCATCCAGGCACCGGTCATCATGATGAGCCAGAACCGCCAGGAAGGAAGAGACCGCCTCCGGGCCGAACACGACTACCAGGTAAATCTCAAGGCGGAGCTGGAGATCCGGAGCCTGCACGAAAAGATGGACCACCTCCTGTTGCGCCAGTGGCAGAAGCTGATGGAGATCCAGCAGATCCAGATGGAGCTGATGGAGGAAATCGCCCGAAAACCCGCAAAGTGAAGAACGGACGCCGGTGAGACCGGCGGGGCGGAATCACGCGATGGGCAGCCTGAAACCGGCCAAGCTCCTCCCCTTTCTCGGCGTTCTCCTGTTCGGACTCGCCCTGTGGGTCCTGAACCGCGAGCTCAAGACCGTCCATTATCTCGACGTCGTCCGCGACGTCCGGGCGCTCCCTCCTCCCCGTTTGGCCCTGGCGTTGGCTCTCGCCGCTCTGGGCTACTTCGCCATCACGGGGTACGACGCCGCCGGAGTCCGCTACTGCCGGCACGTCCTACCCTTCTCCCGGACGGCGCTGGCCTCCTTCATCGGCGCCGCCGTCGGGCACAACGTGGGCGGCTTTCTCCTCTCCGGGGGGTCGGTGCGGGTCCGCCTCTATTCCCAATGGGGATTCTCCTCCGTGGAGATCACCAAGATGGTGGTCTTCTGCGTCCTGACCTCCTGGGCGGGGATGCTCACGATCGGAGGATTCTCCTTCCTGCGGGGTCCCCTTCCGCTCCCCCGGGGATTTCCCGTTTCTCCCGGCGCGCTGCGCCTTCTCGGGGCGGCCTTTGTCGCGGTCATCGGGGCGTACCTCTTCGCCTGTGCTTCCCGGCGGACCCCCCTTCGGGTGAAGGGCTGGGAAGTCCCTTTTCCTCCCCTGCGCCTCGCCCTGGCGCAGATGGCCGCCGGCTCGCTCGACTGGGGTTTCGCCGCCGCCGCCCTGTACGTACTCCTGCCCGCCGGAGGGCAACTCTCCTTCGCGGCATTCCTGGGCCCCTACCTGATCGCCCAGCTCGCCGGGCTCGTGAGCCACGTTCCCGGGGGCGTCGGCGTCTTCGAGACGGTGCTCCTTCTGCTGCTGCCTCCCCACGTCGGGCGCAGCGCCTTTCTCGGCGCTACGCTCGTGTTCCGGGTGATCTATTACCTCATTCCGCTGGCCCTGGCGGCATCGGCGATCGGCGCCTACGAAGCGGTTCAACGAAAGGAGCTGGTGGCGCGCGCCGCCAGCCTTTCCCGAACGTGGAATTCCCGCATCACGCCGACGGTGCTCTCGGGCACCACCTTCGCCGGGGGACTCGTTCTCCTGTTGTCCGGCGCGATCCCGGCGGAAAGCTCCCGAATCGCCTGGCTGGCCGACGTTCTTCCCCTGCCTGTGCTGGAGGTGTCGCATTTTCTCGGAAGCCTGGTCGGCGTGGGACTGCTTTTCCTGGCAAGGGGGATCCAGCAGCGGCTCGGCTCGGCCTATTTCCTGTCGGTGGGGCTGCTTGCGACCGGGATCGTTCTCTCCCTGGCCAAGGGGCTCAACTACGGAGAGGCGGCCATCCTTGCGGCGATGCTTCTCGTCCTGCTGCCCTGCCGGCGCCACTTTCACCGGAAGACGTCCCTCGTCAGCGAGCGCTTCACGTCCGAGTGGACGGCGATGATCCTTCTCGCCCTCCTGAGCACGGCCTGGCTGGGAATGTTCGCGTACAAGCACGTGGAGTACTCGCACCAGCTCTGGTGGAAGTTCGTCGTCCACGGAGGCGCGCCCCGGTTCCTCCGGGCTACCGCGGGCGCGTCCGTCGCGGCGCTTTTCATCGCGGTCGCGCGCCTGTTTCACGCCGCGCCGCCGTCTCCGGAAACGCCCGGGCAGGACCGGATGGAGATGGCCTGCGCGATCGCCCGGAAGTCCCGGCGCGCGAACGCCAACCTCGCACTCCTCGGGGACAAGTCGCTCCTGTTCAGCGACAGCGGCGGATCCTTCGTCATGTACGGCGTGCAGGGGCGCAGCTGGGTGGCCATGGGAGATCCGGTCGGACCGCCCGAGGAGCGCTCCGAGATGGCCTGGAGATTCCACGAGCTGTGCGACCGCCACGGCGGATGGACCGTGTTCTACGAGGTGGGCGCCGAGTCCCTTCCGCTTTACCTCGACCTCGGGCTGACGCCGCTTTCGCTGGGAGAGGAGGCCCGCGTTCCGCTGGAGGCGTTTTCGCTCGAAGGCAGCTCCCGCAAGGAGCTGCGCTACGTGGACCGGAGGCTGCGCAAGGACGGGGCCGCCTTCGAAATCGTTCCCGCGGGAGGCATCGGCGCCCTGCTGTCGGAGCTCAAGGAGATCTCGAACGCGTGGCTCGCGGAGAAGCACACCAGGGAAAAGGGCTTTTCCATCGGGTATTTCGACGAAGCCTATCTCAAGCGATTTCCCGCGGGGGTCATTCGGGGGGAAAACGGAATCCTGGCGTTTGCAAGCCTCTTGGGCGCCTACGAGAAGGAGGAACTGTCGATCGACCTCATGCGCTACCGGCCCGGATCCCCGCAGGGAACGATGGACTTCATGTTCCTGCAGTTGATGCTCTGGGGAAAACGCGAAGGGTACCGGTGGTTCAACCTGGGGATGGCCCCCCTCTCCGGGATGGGAAACCGGGAGCTTCCCCCCCTGTGGAACCGGGTCGGGACGTTCCTGTACAGGCACGGGGAGCACTTCTACAACTTCCGGGGGGTGCGGCAGTACAAGGAGAAGTTCGACCCGGTGTGGGAGCCGAAGTACCTCGCGTCCCCCGCCGGGATCGCCCTCCCGCGGATTCTGGCCGCCGTCGGAATCCTCATCTCACGCGGAGCCAAGGGGATGGTGGCCAAATAGAACGTCCGCGGAGCCCCTCCTCCACAAAGCTCCGGTACCCCGAATCGAACCGTTCCACGGAAGAAGGCAAGATCGAGCGCCGGGCTTCCGATAGGGAATGTATGGGAAGAGCTCCGGCTGTTTTCGGGCGGCGCCTGCCCTGATCAAGGGAGGAAACGAGGACCTTGAAGCGGTTGATCACCTTCATCTTCGTCATGGCGTTCGGGTGGCTCGGCTGGGCCGTGGGCGACAGAATCGGGTTCCTGACGGCGTATTTCCTCAGCGGGTTCGCGAGCATTTTCGGAATCTACCTCGGCTGGAAGCTTCTCCGGCGGCTGGAGGACTAGGCGCCGGCGCCGCACGGCCGGCCGGAATTCCGTACGAGCCGCTCCCCGATCCGTCATCCGGCGCCAGGCCGCACAGGCAGAGTCTCACCGGCCGTGCTATACTTCTGTCATTCGGGAAAGCGGCAGGATCCGGTGGAGCCGAAAGAGAGCGGACGGCGCGCCCGTGCCCGCCGGAGGACGGATGGTCATCGGCCCCAACGTCGGCAGCCTGCTCGAACCCCTGACCGGTCGAGCGTGGGATCGCGAAACGGTCCTTCGCCGGCTCTCCGCGACCGCATCCTTCCTGCGCGGCCGGGGCATGTCCGGTCCCGATCCGGTCTTCCTTCACTACGGGAACAGGATCGAATTCTTCGTCGACCTTCTCGCCGTATGGTGCCTGGGGAGCTGCGCCGTTCCGATCGATCCGCGGCTTACGGCGTTCGAGGTCGAAACGCTGGCGAAGGCGGCCCGGCCCCGTTTCTCCCTCTGGCTCGACCCTCCGGACGAGGCCGTGGGAAGCGCCCTCTCGAAGGCGGGGGTCGGGATCGTCGACATGTCCGATGTCGCCCGGGACGACTCGACCGCCGCCCGGCTTCCCGCCGCGGCGGGGTCCTTTTCCCTCGACCGGACCGCCCTGATCCTGTTCACGTCCGGCACCACCGGGAATCCGAAGGGCGTCGTCCACACCCACCGTTCGCTTCGCGCGCGCTGGATGGCGCTGCGGCAGTCCCTGGGGCTGGCGACGTTCGCACGTACCCTTTGCCTTCTTCCGACGCATTTCGGCCACGGGCTCATCTGCAATTCCCTGTTCCCGTGGCTGTCCGGCCAGGACCTCTACCTCCTTCCCGCGTTCCACAACGAGGCCGTCGTGCGGCTCGGGTCCGTTCTCGACGACAACCGGATCACGTTCCTGTCCTCCGTGCCCGCGATCTGGCGCCTTGCGCTCAAGGCGGCCAAGCCGCCCGCAGCGCGCTCCGTGCGGCGCGTCTGCTGCGGCTCCGCGCCCCTTTCGGCCTCTCTCTGGAGGGAGATCCAGGAGTGGACCGGGACCCGGGAGGTCCTCAACGCGTACGGCATCACCGAGACCGGAAGCTGGATCGCGGGCACGACGATCCCGGACTTCACGCCGGAGGACGGCCTGATCGGGGAGCCGTGGGGCTCGGTCGTCGCCGTCCTGAAGAACTCGGATCCACGGATCCCTCCGGCGCTGGCGGAGGAGTGCGCGCCGGGGGAAGCGGGGCACGTCTGGATCAACACGCCGGGCTTGATGAAGGGATACCTCGGGAGGGACGACCTGACCGCCGCGGTCGTGTCTCAGGGTTGGTTCCTCACCGGCGACATCGGCCTGATCGACGAGCGGGGACGTCTGGTGCTCCGGGGACGGGAGCGCGAGGAGATCAACAAGGGCGGAATGA
>CAYWOT010000148.1:0-6582 GCA_964459975.1 uncultured bacterium | reverse complement strand
ACGCGAGGCCCGACATCCGCGTCATCCAGTTCTGGCACATCCCCTGGCCGAACCGGGAGTCGTTCCGGATCATCCCGTGGGAGGAGGAGCTTCTGGACGGGCTTCTCGGGAACGACCTCCTCGGGTTCCACATCCAGTATCACTGCAACAACTTCCTGGAGACCGTGGGCAGGGCGATCGAATCGCTGGTGGACTACGAACACTTTCGGGTCCTGCGGGGGGGGCATCCCACCTATGTCCGGCCGTTTCCGATCAGCGTCGATTTCGACCAGATCGGGCAGGACGTCGAAACGGCCGAGGTGGAACGGCGCAGGGCGCGGTTTTTCAAGGAACTCGAGGGCGAGACCGCCGGGGTCCAGCTGTTCGTCGGCGCCGACCGGGTCGATTACACGAAGGGGATTCCGGAGCGGCTGCTGGCGTTCGACCTGATGCTCACGCGGTATCCCGAGACGCGGACGAAGGCCATTCTCGTCCAGCTGGCGGCGCCGAGCCGGACCGGAGTGGCGATGTACCGGAAGCTGAACGAGGAGATCGACGAACTTGTCGAGGAGATCAACTCGCGGCACCAGACGGAGGAGTGGGTGCCCATCCGGTTTCTGCGGGCGCACCACGACTACTACGCGGTGCTCGCGGCGTGCCGGATGGCGAACGTCGCGCTCGTCACCTCCCTGCACGACGGAATGAATCTCGTCGCGAAGGAGTTCGTCTCCGCGCGTACGGACGGGGACGGGGTCCTGCTGCTGTCCCAGTACACCGGGGCGTCCCGCGAGTTTGCGGAAGCCCTGCAGGTGAACCCGTTCGACCTCGACCAGATGGCGGACGCGATGTATGCCGCGTTCCAGATGCCCGAGGACGAGCGGAGGCTCCGGATGGCGAGGATGCGCGACGTCGTCCAGACGAACGACGTGTACCAATGGGGCCGCAACATCTTCCGCGAGGCGGAGAAGACCGTCTCTCCGGAGGGGTCCCCGTGAGGTACGGCGCCGGGCGGCGGCGGCTGTTCGTGTTCGATTTCGACGGAACGCTCTCTCCGATCGTTCCGGTGCGAACCGAGGCACGCCTGCATCCGGCCTGCCGGACGCTGTTGGGGGAGCTGGCCGCAGCCCCGGGGCTCGTTCCGGCGGTGCTCTCGAGCCGGTCCCTCGACGACCTGGTCTCCCGAATTCCCGTGCCGGGGCTTTTCCTGGGCGGCGGAAGCGGTCTCGAATGGCGGCTGCCGCGAGGGCAGCGGATCGGTCCCGGGCGCGATGTGAAGCGCGGGGTCAACGCCGCCCGCGCGCTTCTTGCGCCCACGCTCTCGCGCATCGGGGACGTTGCCGGCGCGGATCTCGAGGACAAGAAGTGGTCGATCGCCGTCCATTATCGGGGCGCGGCTCCGGAGGCCCGCGCGGTCCTCGAACCGCTCTTGGAAGCGGTTGCGCAGACCCGGGGGGTCCGCGTGTTCCGGGGCCCCGCCGTGGCGGAGATTCAGCTGGCGCCGGGATGGGAGAAGGCGCGCGGCCTCGTGCGCCTGTGCAGCCTGCTTCGGTTCGACCCGTCGGGCGGACGGATCCTGTACGCCGGGGACGATGAAAACGACGGGACGGCAATGCGCTTTGCGCTTTCGCGGAAAGGAACCGCGCTTGCCGTGGGGAACCGGCCCCGCGTTCCGGGTGCCCGCGTCGTGTACGGTCCCGCGTCGCTGGTTCGCGCGATACGGTCGCTTGCACACGTCGGGGGAGAGGAGGGCGGAGAGGGATGACTCCGTTCGCGGTGAAGGACTGCGCCCTCCTCGTCCGGATGAGCGGCCTTCTTCCGGCGATCAATCTGCGCGAGCTGCGGGAGCGGCTCGCCGCGTGCAGCGAAGACGTCCTGTACCATCACTTCTGCGAGCCGCTGCTTCGCAACACCTTCGACAACCCCGACTACCGGAACGACTTCGCCGTCTGGGTGAAGATGTACCTGTCCGACCGGGTCCTCGCGGAACGCCTGGGCATCCTCGATCCGTTCAGCGTGAAGTCCCTGGAGGAACTGCGGGCGGTGACGCTCGACATCCTCGACGAACGGCTGAGCGAAGTGGTCGCCATTCCGTCCGCGGCGCCGGGGGACGAGTTCTTCTTCCTCGAGGCGACCACGGTCGTGTTCGACACCGGCGAGCGGATCACGTCGCCGCGCGAGCTGGCGGGAGCGATCGGCAGGATGACGAACGGAAGCATCTATTATCATTTTCTGGAAGCGCGCCGGCGTCCCCCGTCCGGGCGGGACGATTTCACGGAATGGCTGAGGCAGGACGCGAAGCGGAACGCCCGCATCATCCGCGCGCTGGGCGAAATCGACTTCTTCTTTCACAGCCTGCGGAATTTGAAGGAGGAGCTGATCGCGGCGGTGTCCAGGACGGAACGCAAGCGATGAGCCTCCTGTCGGCCTACGAGCAGATCGGCGGCCCCAACGTCGTCACGCAGCTTCGCCGGCTGGGCAAGAGGCTCAAGGGGATCCGGGTCGTGCACGTGAACTCCACCCGGCAGGGCGGCGGGGTCGCGGAGATTCTCGTGTGGATGATCCCCCTCATGCGGGATCTGGGCCTGGACGCCTCGTGGGAAGTGATCGACGGCACGGAGGAATTCTTCGAGGTCACCAAGAGCATCCACAACGGGCTCCAGGGACGGCCGGTGGACCTCTCTCACAGGGACTGGAAGGTCTACCAGGAGGTCAACGAGGCGAACGCCGAGAAGCTGCGCCCCACGCTTTCGGACGCCGATGTCGTCGTCATCCACGATCCCCAGCCTGCTTTCCTTCTGCGGCTGTGCGACGGACGGAAGGGACAATGGATCTGGCGGGGCCACATCGACATCAGCCGGCCGTTCCGCCCGGTGTGGAAGGTTCTCCGGACGATGCTGGAACCGTACGACGCAAGCATCTTCTCGCTGTGCGAGTTCGCCCAGCCGCTTCCCCATACGCAATTCCTCGTCGCTCCGAGCATCGACCCCTTAAGTCCGAAGAACCGGGATCTCGAGCCCTCCGAGCTGGAAGCGGTCAGAACCCGCTTCGGCTTCGACCCCGAGCGGCCCCTGCTCGTGCAGGTCTCCCGGTTCGACCGGTTCAAGGACCCGGTAGGCGTCGTGAGCGCGTACCGCATCGTCCGGAAGGTATTGCCGGTGCAGCTCGTGCTGGCGGGCGGGGGGGCGACGGACGACCCGGAGGGGAAGGCGGTGCTCGAAGACGTCCTGGAGGCGGCCGGCGACGACCCGGACGTCCACGTGCTCAACCTGCCTCCCGACGCACACGTGACGATCAACGCCGTGCAGCGGCTTGCGGACATCATCCTGCAGAAATCGACGCGGGAGGGGTTCGGCCTGACGGTGACGGAAGGGCTTTGGAAAGGGAAGCCGGTCATCGGCGGAGACACGGGAGGGATCCGTCTTCAAGTCGTGAACCACCACACCGGGTTCCTCGTCAACACCCCCGAGGGGGCGGCGCACCGGATCCGCTACCTTCTCCACCACCGGGAGCGAATCCACGAGATGGGAGCGGTGGGGCGCGAGTTCGTGCGGGAGCACTTCCTCCTGACCCGGCACCTGCGGGAGTATCTCACGCTGTTCCTGGCGATGCGGCGGAAGCCGGACGTGAGAATGCTGGAGGTATGACCCGTCGAGCAGCTTCCCGTCCGGCTACTTCCTGGCTTCGTAGATCCGCATGGGAGGGATATTGAGCAGTTCGTATTCCACCCGGACGAACGGGAAGATCCGGTCCAGGTGGGCCTTCAGGTGATTGTTCGCCTGGTAGAAGGTCTGGTAGGCCAGGAACTTTCCCCCTGCACGAAGGGCGTCGAAGGTGTTGCGCAGAAGGCGGTCCTTCATGGCGCTCGAAAGGAACGAGAACGGGATTCCCGAAATCACGTAGTCGACCGGGGTCTTGCCGAACTGTCCGAGCGCCTGGAGAATGTTCGACGCGCAGTCGTTCACCACCACCACCCTGCGGTCCCGGATCTTCTTCTTCAGGAGGGCGACGAAGTTCGGATTCCGCTCCATCAGGAGCAGCAGGGAGTCGGGACCCATCTTCTCCAGCAGGTATTTCGTGAACACTCCGGTTCCCGGCCCGTATTCCACGACGAGGCCGCAGCGGGAGAAGTCGATCTTGCCGCATACCTTCCGGACGCCGAAGTCGGAGGTGGGCGTGATGGAGGCGATGTATTTGTCGGAAATGAAATTTTTCACGTACGATACTGTGCTCATCTGTCGTCCTTTCGCTCGGTTTCTCGGGAATGCGTAGGGGCCGTACCGGATGCTCATGACCCGAAACAGAGAATATCATAAGCAATAGAGGGAGATCCCGCCAGTCGAAATTCTTGACCCGGGGGCGCCCCGGGTTTTTCGGCGCCTCGGCGTGCAGCCGTTCCGTGGAAAGGAGGAACCGATGCTTCACGGGATTCTGAACCAGGATTATCTCGGGAACCGGGTCGCGGACTATCTCGTCTTCCTCGCCGTCCTGGTCGGCGGGTTCGCGGTTGTGGCGATCTTCAAGCGGATCGTTCTTCGGCGGCTCCGCCGATGGTCGGCGGCCACCGCCAGCAAGGTGGACGACTTTCTCATCGACATCTTCCGGAAGATGCTGGTGCCCATCGTCTATTACGGCGCCTTCTTCCTCGCCACGAAGCGCCTGAGCCTCTCTCCGTTCCTTTCGAAGGTCGTAGACGTCGCCGGGATCTTTCTTATCACCGTCCTGGTCGCCCAGTTCACGATCGCCGTGGCGAAATTCGCGCTGCGGGACATCCTCTCGGAGCGGGAGGCGGGGTCCTCGAGGGAGCGGGCGCTCAAGGGCGCCATGACGCTGTTCAGCGTGGTGGTATGGGGGCTGGCCGCCGTCTTCCTCCTGGACAACCTCGGGTTCCGGATCTCGACGGTGATCGCGGGCCTGGGCGTCGGAGGCATCGCCGTGGCGCTGGCCGCGCAGAACGTCCTGGGGGACCTGTTCAGTTACTTCATCATCATGTTCGACCGTCCGTTCGAGGTCGGGGACTTCATCATCGTGGGCGACTACATGGGAACGATCGAACAGTTCGGCATCAAGACCACCCGGATCAGCAGCCTGGGCGGCGAGCAGATCATCCTGCCCAACAAGGATCTCACCGGTTCCCGGGTGAGGAATTACAAGCGCATGGCGAGGCGGCGGGTCGTGTTCCGGCTGGGCGTCGTCTACCAGACGCCGTATGAGATGCTGCGCGAAATCCCCGGAATCGTCGCGGCCGTCATCCGCGGGATCGAGGACACCGACTTCGACCGCGCCCACTTCTTCTCGTACGGAGACTTCAGCCTGGTCTACGAAATCGTCTACTACGTCCGCGGAAACGACTACACGAAATACATGAACATCCAGCAGGAGATCAACTTCCGGATCCACGAGGAGTTCGAGAAACGGGGCATCGAATTCGCGTATCCGACGCAGACGCTCTTCCTGAGCAAGAGCGAACCGTCGTAGCCCCCCAGACCTCCGGCTACCGGTCCTTGCGGGCGTCGAGCCAGCGCTCTGCGTCCATGGCGGCCCGGCACCCGCACCCGGCCGCGGTCACCGCCTGACGATAGACGATGTCGTGAACGTCGCCCGCGGCAAAGACGCCCTCGACGCTCGTCTTCGACCCGTCCCGGAGTACGATGTATCCCTGGTTCAGCTCGAGCTGGCCCTCGAAGACGGCGGTGTTCGGCCGGTGCCCGATGGCGACGAAGACCCCGTCGGTCTCGCGGGTCCGCTCGCTTCCGTCCGTCGTGTCTTGCAGCCGCACCGCGGTGACCGCCTTTTTCGCGGGGTCGAGGATCTCCGTGACCACCGTGTTCCAGAGGAACTCGATCCGGTCGTTCTTCTCGGCGCGCTCCGCGAGGATCTTCGACGCCCGAAGCTGGTCCCGTCGGTGCACGACCGTGACGCGGCTCGCGAACTTCGTCAGAAAGATCGCTTCCTCGACGGCGGTGTCGCCCCCGCCGACCACGACGACGTCCTTGCCGCGGAAGAACGCCGCGTCGCACGTCGCGCAGGTGGAGACGCCGCGCCCCAGCAGGTTTCGTTCGGACTCGAGGCCGAGCATCTTGGCCGAGGCGCCGGTGGCGACGATCAGCGACTCCGCCTCGTAGGCGTTCTCGTCGGTCTTCACGCGGAAGGGATGCTCCCCGAGACGGACCTCGGTCACGCGTTCCATGCGGTATTCGGCCCCGAAGCGCTGCGCCTGCCGTTTCATGAGGTCGACGAGATCCGGACCTTGGACGCCGTCCGGGAAGCCCGGAAAGTTCTCCACGCCGGTCGTGAGGGTGAGCTGTCCTCCCGGCTCGTCTCCCTCCAGCACGAGGGGAGAAAGATTGGCGCGCGCCGTGTAGATTGCCGCCGTGGAGCCGGCGCAGCCGGACCCGAGAACGATCACCTGGTGAGCCATCGCCGGTCCTCCGATCGGGTTGGAGACAACGGGAAGTGTGCCTTCCGTGCAGGAGCGTTGTCAAGTTCGGCTCCGGCCGGAACCCGGCGGCGACGTCCGGCAATCTAAACGAAGACGAGAAATCCGCGGGACGGAGGGGGTGGGGATGGCGTTCGACGAGGGTTGGATGGATGGCGGAAAGGGCG
>CAYWOT010000147.1:0-6599 GCA_964459975.1 uncultured bacterium | reverse complement strand
AAGTGCTCTATCCAGCTGAGCTAAGGGCGCGCTCGAGAGAAAAAGTATCCTACTGCAAGGGGTTTCCGGCGTCAACCACCTCCGCGGAAGACCCCAATTTCACCCTCCCCCAAAACCAGCGTTGCTCCAAAAGACGATGCTGCGGCGGTATTGCCGCAGGCGCAGTCGTCCTGCGACTTTCCGGACGGAATAGCCCCGTCGGGCGCGACGGCGAGCGATCCCGATCTTAAGGCTCTGCCGATGCGTGTTCGGCAGGCCCCGACCGCGAACTCGATCTCAGCTGTACCCCGCTTCGCCGTGCTGCGACAGGTCGAGTCCGGACACCTCGTGTTCCTCGCTCACCCGGAGACCGACGGCCCATTCGAGAATTCGAAAAAGCACATAGGTCGTCACGAAGGAATATACGAGGATCGTCCCGACGGCCAGGGCCTGGATGGCCAGTTGCCGCGGGTTCCCGTAGAGGAGGCCGTTCGCCCCGGAGGGGTTGACGGCAATCGTGGCAAACAGACCGGTGGCCAGGGTACCCAGTATTCCCCCGACTCCGTGGACTCCGACGACGTCGAGGGAGTCGTCGTAACCGAGCCGGGTCTTCATCATCACGGCGTAATAGCAGACGGCCCCTGCGACGATCCCGATCACCAGGGCCGCCGGCGGGGTCACGAACCCGGACGCCGGCGTAATCGTGCCGAGCCCCGCGATGCACCCGGTAGCCGCGCCGAGGACGGTGGGCTTGCCGCGGTCGATCCATTCGATGATCATCCACGAAACGGTTCCCGCGGCGGCTGCCATGTGCGTCGCCACGAAGGCGCTCACGGTGAGGCCGTCGGCGGCAAGGGCACTCCCCGAATTGAAGCCGAACCAGCCGAACCAGAGGATCCCCGCCCCGAGAACGGTCATCGGCAGATCGTGAGGCGCCAGGATCTCGTGACCGTACCCTTTCCGTTTCCCGACGACGAGGGCCGCCGCCAATGCGCTGACCCCCGCGGTGAGGTGAACGACCGTCCCCCCCGCGAAGTCGAGGGCTCCCAGGTTCCTGAGCCATCCGCCGATCCCCCACATCCAGTGAGCCACGGGGTTGTTAGACGACGATCGCCCAAAGAAGGGCAAAGAGCAGATACGTGGAGAACTTGAGCCGCTCCGCGAAGGCTCCCGTGATCAGCGCAGGGGTGATGACCGCGAACATCATCTGGTAGATCATGAAGGCCTGATGGGGGACGGTCGGGGCGTATCCCGCGAACGGCGTGCGGCCGACGCCGCTGAGGGCGAACCACGACAGGTCGCCGACGAACCCGCCCAGGTCGGGTCCGAACGCCATGCTGTAGCCGACGAGCATCCACTCGATGCTGATCACGCCGATCACGATGAACGACTGCATGATGGTCCCTAGGACGTTCTTCCTCTGGACCATTCCTCCGTAAAACAGGGCCAGTCCCGGGGTCATAAGCATCACGAGAGCTGCGGACATGAGGAGCCAGGCGGTGTCACCGCTGTTCATGGACGGGTATCCTCCTTGGGCATGGTGATGGGGCCGGCCGGGGCACTTGCAAGAAAAGTGCGAAGGGAACGACTTTTGCTTTTCAACGACTTACCGAATGAGGCCGGGAATCGGCAGGATAGTTGTGTGCGATTAGAGACCTTTTAGTTTATCGCAAGACAAAATAGTCGTTCCCTTCCGCTCCGAGATCGGCCGCATCCACCCCGGTCGCGCATCGCCTTCACGAGATGAATTCCGGCGCGGCCGCCGGAGGGCCGAAACCATCCGTCCGGCGAGGCCACTTCGACGCCCGACCTTCCCGCTTCGAATCGGTCCGGAGGGTGTCCACCCTCTCCCGACCGATTCGAGGAGAGAACGGCACGGCGAAGAAGCGGATGTCCCGCCTCAGCCTGCATCGCGCAGACGTCCGCGCGACACGGCGATCCGTCCAGACGTTCGTAACGGACGCAGAAATGGTTTTTTTTGACTCTACGGGTCCTTGATGCAACGAACGGATCGTCCGGTAGTAATGGATGTCCAGAAATAAGAACCATCGACTCCGGCATAACCGATATCCAACCCTCTCCTCCATGCCTCCACATTATTGCCGTTGATGCTCGAAGTCCAAAATGACGCACCCTCACCGATGGAGTAAAAGACCACGGTTCCACTGCCGTCGTCACCGCAAGACCCACCCAGGACGCCATTGAAACCGGAGTCTCCGCACGGAGTCCTCCCCTGGCAAAGCCCGGCCGATTTCATTCGGTCGCCGGCCGGCGCGCCGCAGAACGTGTTGGGGTAGTTGCCTCCCGGGTAGGCGTAGCAGCCGCCCGAGCCGAGATCATTCGCCAGCGTGACATATTCGGGGTCGCTCGGGACGTGCCAGCCGGAGGGGCAAATGCCCTGGGACTCTTCCGCTTGGGCTCCGCACATCGCCTGCGTCCAGGTGTAAAGACCGCCGTAGGCTGCGCAATTGCTTTCCAAGTCGTCGTAGCAATATTTCTGTACGGACGAACAGGACGTGCCCTGTCCATCCGAAGAAGGCGTTGCGGTTCCCACATCGAGATTTTTGGCAAGCCAGCACTGGGTGCCGATCTGAACCGTAGGATAATTTTCCCCCTCATACGTCAGCACATCCCCGCACGCCGCCCAAGGAGCCACCGTGACCGTTACGGTGTAGTCCTGCGTCGAGCTGTCCGCCGCCGTCACCGTGTACACGACCGGATTCGAAAAGTCCTCCGCAACCCCCGTCGCCGGACTGATGCTCGCCCCCGTGTGGGTGATGGCCGGTACGAGCGCCGTGACATCCGTGCCGAACGGGACGGTCACGGCGATCGTATGCAGCGTCTCCGAGATGGTTCCCGCCGCATCGTAGCTCGGGAACCCGAACGCCGTAATCGCCTTGGCGGTGCTCGGCGCCTCCGTGACCGTCACCGTGTAGTCCTGCGTCGAGCTGTCCGCCGCCGTCACCGTGTACACGACCGGATTCGAAAAGTCCTCCGCAACCCCCGTCGCCGGACTGATGCTCGCCCCCGTGTGGGTGATGGCCGGTACGAGCGCCGTGACATCCGTGCCGAACGGGACGGTCACGGCGATCGTATGCAGCGTCTCCGAGATGGTTCCCGCCGCATCGTAGCTCGGGAACCCGAACGCCGTAATCGCCTTGGCGGTGCTCGGCGCCTCCGTGACCGTCACCGTGTAGTCCTGCGTCGAGCTGTCCGCCGCCGTCACCGTGTACACGACCGGATTCGTAAAGTCTTCCGCGACCCCCGTCGCCGGACTGATGCTCGCCCCCGTGTGGGTGATGGTCGGGACAAGCGCCGTGACATCCGTGCCGAACGGCACCGTCACGGCAATGGTATGTAATGTGTCCTGGACGGTCCCCTGCGCGGCAGGATCCGCGAAGCGGAAGGCCGTAATGGTCTTGGAATTGCTCAGCGACGAACTCCCGCAAGCCGTCCAGAACAGACCCAGAGCGACAAAGAGAAACCCCATCCGCTTCATCCGCGTCCTCCTCGAGAACAGGTCATATGGGAGAAACCCATTCCCGGCCGGCTGTCTGCATGGTATCGGCAGTCTGCAGGGAGTCTTCTCGACAACGCCTTATTCCGAACACGACCATTTCGATCCCGTACGAACCCCGTGGATGGTTTTTCGGACAGGGAATCATTTTCTTTAGGGGAAACGGGGGAGCGCTCGGAATGGACGGATCAACCGGACAAGAAGGAGCTCGAACGAAGCCGTCATAGCGCCCGTCGCACACACCGTAGAGCGGGCGACGCCGGGCATTTCCGCCATCGCTGCGGGCCGCATCCAGAGCCCGGCAATGGCCGAACAGCTGCTTCGGTACGGAATGGCCGACCGGGACGGGTTGACCGATCACCGGGGACGGGGCAGAATTCTCGAGGGTCCTAGCGCAGGCGGAGTACCGGTATCGTGGTCTTACGTAATCCGGAGGGGGGTGAAGAGCAATATGAAGATAGTGGGAATCAACGCGAGCCCCAGAGGCTCAAAGAGCCAGACCCTGCGATTGGTCGAAACCGTTCTCGATGGGGCAAAGTCCGCAGGCTGCGAGGTGGAGCTGGTCGATCTGTGCAAGCTCAATATCGAGTACTGCAACGCATGCGGGGTATGTCACAAGAGAGGCAAGTGCTGTAAAAAAGACGACTTCCAGTCACTTTACCGGAAGATCATTTCTGCGGACGGCCTGGTAATCGGATCTCCGAACTATTTCCGGTCGGTCACCGCCCAGCTGAAGACGTTGATCGATCGCATGGCCTACGCCGTCCATTGCCAACTGCTTACCGGAAAATACACCGTGAATGTCGCGACCTCCGGAGGTGTCCATAACGATCGTGAAGTCACGAGGTACCTGAATCGGCTCATGCTGACCTTCGGAACCTACGTAACCGGCGGCACCGGTACTTCCGTCCACCTCGGTTCCGGTGCGATGGAAGCCGCCGAACAGAAGGCCTTCCGCCTCGGGAAAAAACTGGCGGGAGATATCAAGGCCAAGCGGGTTTACATCGCTCAGGAAAGGATTCATGAGGAAAACCGCCGGTACTTTCGGAAATTGGTTGAGATGAATAAGGATGAGTGGATTCACGAGCACGACTTCTGGAGCAGGCGTCAAAAAAAATAAATAGCATCTGCATCTCCGCGGTGAAACCCGACATCACCGACAGACGAGGAACGATTCGGCCGCCATGAGGTTCCGCCCTTTAAGGCTCCGAAAAAGGAGCGCCCACGATCCCCGAATGGAGCGGAGAGATCGGGGAGGGAAATAATGGCTGAGGACGCAACCGTGCACCTTTCATCCGACTCCGCGGAGTCCGTGAAAGCGAGTCCGGCCGTCGACGACGGCCGGACGGAATGGTGATGGACCTTCTTTTTTCTCCGTTGCGCGTGGGCGGGCTCGATCTCAAGAACCGCCTCGTCTTCCTTCCCCTCTACCTGGCCTACCCCGACGTCGACAACCAGGTGAACGACCTCGTGCTCGATCATTACGAAGAGATGGCCGCGTCGGGCGTGGGGCTGGTGGTGGTGGAAAACGCTTCCGTGGAGCCGTGCGGGCTGGGGCTGCCGCGCACCCTGCTGGCGTCGGACGACCGTTTCCTGCCCGGCCTCGCACGGCTGGCGGAGCGCATCAAGGGCCAGGGGGCCCGGGCCGTGCTCCAGATCCACCATGCCGGGAGGTACGCCCACCGGCCGGACCGGATCGCCCCTTCGGCGGTGGAAACCTGGGGCGCCCTCCCCAGGGCCATGGACCCGGCCGACATCGAACGGGTGACGGCGGCCTTCGCCGCCGCCGCGCGGCGGGCGCAGAAGGCCGGTTTCGACATGGTGGAGCTGCATGGCGGCACCGGCTACCTGCTCCCGCAGTTTCTCTCCCCCCGCACCAATCTTCGGAACGACGCCTACGGCGGCATCCTTAAGCGGCGCATGCGGTTTCCGCTGGAGGTCGTGGGGGCGGTGCGCGAGGCCGTGGGACGGGATTTCCCCGTGGGTTACCGTTTCCTGGCGGACGAATACATGCCGGGGGGCTTGACCCTGGACGACACGATCCCCTTCGCTCGCGAGCTTGTCAGGCACCGTCCCGCCTATCTTTCCGTCATGGCCGGCTGCTACGACTCCTTCCAGACCTCTCCGTACAAGGAGGACGAGCGAAACGAGGGCTTCATGGCGCCGTTCGCGCACGCCGTAAAGCAGGCGGTGCCGGACACTCCCGTCATCGCAGCGGGCCGCATCCAGAACCCGGCAACGGCCGAACGGCTGCTCCGGGAAGGCATGGCCGACCTCGTCGGTCTGGCACGTGTGCTGCTTGCGGATCCCCTCTGGCCCCGCAAGGCCCGGGGAGAACTCCCGGGGCCCATCGTGCGCTGCCTCCCGTCCTGTTCCTTCTGCACGAAGCGGATCATGGACGGGGAACCCTCCTATTGCGTCTGTTGGTCGAAGGAGCGCCGGGCGCGTTTCCTGCTTCGCGTCGGGCGTTGATTCCGGGCGTCAACGCCAGCAACGGAACGCCCTATTTTCACGCAGGAAACGGCCTTTGTTCGGACCGGGTCCGCACTCTTGAAGCTACGCGGCCGTCGTGCGGTATGTCATCGCCGTAAACGGCTCCTGTTTCAACACCCGGCGCACGGCCTCCCAGTACGTGACCAATGCATGCCGGCGTCCTACCAACACCAGCGTTACAGTGGCAAGTCGTCATATCGCCGATATGTCGATATATAACATAGTGGCATAAAATCTACGGTCTATCCGCCGGAATCAAAGGTCGGCAAAACCAGAACGGCCCATCCAGTAATGCGAAAACATATGGTTCTGAGGTCCAGGTCGGCACCCCCTCCCCCGGCACACTCTTTGAACTTCATTCAGGCAACCGCAAAGTTGCCCGCCGGATTTCGGAGGTAACTCCGGTGGGCGGGGGGGAGGGCGCCATGAAAAGAGAAGGCGTGTTGGAGCGTTTCTGCAGGACAATGCACCCCATCTGCAACTGTTTTTCGGATGCCTCCAAGCAGGCCAGAGAGGCCGAGATCGATGTTCCTTCGAAGAGGAGTTACCGTCTGATGTATGGAACAGGGAACGAATCGTTCGCCCCTCCAATGGATGCGGGTACCGGCCT
>CAYWOT010000146.1:5581-6619 GCA_964459975.1 uncultured bacterium | reverse complement strand
ATCCAGGACTTCGGGATGACGCTGCTCGAAGGCCGGGAAGGGTATGCGAAAGTGTCCGTGGCGGTGAAGGATCGCTTCCTCAACGCCCACGGGATCGGGCACGGAGCCCTGCTGTTCGCGGTCGCCGACGCGGCCTTTGCTCTTTCCGTCAACGCGGTCGTGGACGCCGTGGGGGTCCAGTGGAGCCTCAACGTCTTCCGCGCGGCCAAGCCGGGCGAGGAGGTCGTCGGGGAGTCCCGGATCATCCACCGGGGCCGGCAATCGATGGTCTGTGAGCTCACCATCACGGCCGGCGACGGCCGCGTCCTGGCGCGCGGCCAGTCCACCGCGCTCCCGCTCGCGCGGGGCGCGCGGCCGTCCCCGGCGGCGCCCGAAACTCCCGGGAAGGGGCCCCCGACGGCGGAATAGGGGACCGTTGCCCCTGCCGCCGAGGCGTCAGGTCGTCCCGGTGGGCACCAGCTCCGGATCGCACACCTTCGGGCTTTCGGCGGCCAGCCACTCGGCCGTCCGGATGCGCACGATCTCCCGGTGGGTTCCCGCGGTAAACGCGAGCTCCGGGATCTCCGTCAGGCTCCGGGACACGGCGACCGGGATTCCGTAGAGCGACCCGAAGATCGGCATCGCGCCGAGATCGCAGTCGGGGAACAGGCCCGCGAACTCCGCCTCGCTCGCGAGGCGGACCCGTCTGGACCCGAGGCACGCCTGCATCTGCCGCAGGTCGACCCGCGCCGTTGCGGGCACGACCGCCATCCACGTCCGCCCGTCGACATCCAGGATCACCGCCTTGGCGAAGGCGTTCTCCGGCACGTGCGAGGCCTGGGCCGCCTGGCGGGCGGTGAACGCCTCGGGGTGCGTCTCCGTCCGGAACGGGATCTTTCGGTCCGTCAGAAACCGCTCGAGCTTTTGCGGGATTCCCATCGGACACCTCCTGGGGAGCGCGGGGACCACCCGGCTCCCGGGCCTATTGAGGATTGGGAAGGAGGAGGTGCGGCTGGGCGGGACCTGCATTACCATCGGGAGCACCTCCGGATCTGGAGC
>CAYWOT010000146.1:0-5571 GCA_964459975.1 uncultured bacterium | reverse complement strand
CCTCGTCATCGTGCACTACAAGCTGACGCGGGGCCGCGAGATGGAGGTCGAGGAATTGGACGGTCTACTCGCCGGTGGACGGCCTTCAGTATACTTCGAACTCCGCCGGGAAGGGGAGAATCCTCATTTCCTCAGTGGACGGGAGGCGGCGCGCCGTTCTGGTGCTCCGGGCGGCGCAGCAGGAGCACCAGCGGCACCACGCAGGCGAGCAGAACGGAGAGGATCCAGAAGGCGTCGTTGTAGCCCATGGCGTTGGCCTGCCGGAGGGTCTGGCCGTAGATGTTGTGCATGGCGGTCTGCTTCGCCTCGGCGGGGGGGACGCCGAGCGTGGGCAGCAGCGCTTTCCCCCGTTCTACGGCGCTCGTGAAGGCTTGGTTGTACCACGTGAGGTGCTCCGTCAGCCGGACCTGGTGGAACTGGGTGCGGCGGGCCATGATCGTCGTCGCGAACGCCACTCCGACCGATCCCCCGAGGTTCCGGAGAAGGTTGTAGATGGAGGTGGCGTTTCCCATCTGCGGGTTGGGAATGGGGGAGAGCGTCAGCGTCGTGAGCGGAATGAACAGGCACCCCATCCCGATCCCGAGGTAGATCCGCGGCCACATCAGGGCGGAGAAGTCGGCATCGAGGTTGAACCGGGACATGAGGTGTGTCGCGTATGCGCAAACCACGATCCCGATGGCCAGGATCCACTTCGGGTTTCGCTTGACGATGAGGCGCCCCACGATGGGCATGGTGAACAGCGTGGCGACCCCTCCGGGGGAGAGGACCAGCCCCGCGAGGAAGGCCGTGTACCCCAGGAGCACCTGGGAGTACAGGGGGAGAAGAACGATGCTGCCGAACAGGTTGAAGAAGGCGGTGAACATCAGCACGTTGCCCGCCGAGAACGGGATGTTCCGGAAGACGCGAAGATCGACGATGGGGCTCTCGGTGAACAGGAGTTCGACCACGACGAAAAGCGCGAGGGCCAGCAGCGCGATCGCGGCGAGCACCAGGATGAAGTCGGAGTGAAACCAGTCCGACCGCTCGCCTTTGTCCAGCACGATCTGAAGCGCCCCGATCCCGATGGTCAGCAGGATGATTCCCCACATGTCGATCGAATGCCGCTCCGTCCATTTCAGGTACGGGGGGTCGTGGATGAACATGCCGACCATCACCATGGCCAGAAGCCCGAACGGGATGTTGACGTAGAAGATCCACCGCCAGGAGAGGGCGCCCGTCACGTACCCGCCCAGAAGGGGCCCCACGATGGGGCCGAACATGGCCCCGACGCCGAAGATGGCCATGGCCATCCCATGTTCCTCCGGAGGGAAGGACTCGAGAAGGATGGCCTGGGAGATCGGCTGAAGCGCTCCGCCCCCGGCTCCCTGAAGGACCCGGAAGAAGATCAGCATTGCCAGGCTCGTCGAAGAGCCGCACAGGAAGGACGCCGTGGTGAAGATTCCTACGGAAAAGATCAGGTACCGCTTCCGGCCGAAGGAGCGCGCCAGCCACCCCGTCATGGGAATGACGATCGCGTTGGATACGAGGTAGGAGGTCAGGATCCAGGTGGCTTCGTCGATCCCCGCGGACAGGGAGCCCCGGATGTGGTCGAGTGCGACGACGGCGACGCTCGTGTCGATGATCTCGATCAGCGTCGGAAGCATGACGGTGACCGCGATGATCCACTTGCTCTCGCGGACCGCGCCGCCCGCGTTGCCGAACCGGTCGTTTCCGTTCATCCGGCTACCGGATGAGGACGGTGGGGACCACCGACATGCCGACCCGGAGCAGGTGCCCCGGGTCTTCGCCCCGGTCGAGGACGATCTTCACCGGGATCCGCTGCACGACCTTCACGTAATTTCCCGTGGCGTTTTCGGGGGGGAAGAGGGAGAAGGCCGATCCGGTCCCGGCCATGATGCTGTTGACCTTCCCGTGGAAGGTCTTGCCGGGGTACGTGTCGACCTCGATCTCCACGGGATCGCCCGGCCGGATCTTTTCGATCTCCGTTTCCTTGTAGTTCGCGATCACCCAGACGACGGAGAGGTCGGTCACGGCGAGAAGCGGCTGGCCCGGCGAAACGATCTGTCCGACCTCCACGGTCTTGCGGGTGACGTACCCGTCGGCCGGGGCGTCCACGTCCGTGTAGCCCTGGTGAAGCTCCGCTTCCGCAAGGGTGGATTTCCGCTGCCGGACGACCGCGTCCTGCTGGCCGAGTTTCGCCTTGCGCTGTGCCAGCATCGCCTTCTGCACGGTGAGGCCGGCCTCCTTCTGGGAAATCATCGCCTCCTGGCTGGGGATCGCGGCCTCGGCGAGCCGCAGTTCGTCCCTTGCGAGGTTGCGCCGGGCCAGGCTCACGTCCCGCTCCGTAAGCATTTTCTCGTACCGCTCCCGGCTGATCGACTCCTGAGCGTACAGCGTCACGGCCCGCTGCGCGTCCCGTTTCGCCTGCGCCAGCTGCGCTTCGGCGAGCGCCACGCGGGAGTGGGCGGCCTTCACGGCGAGGCGCGCCTGGTCGAGCGCCACCCGGGCCGCCGCGACGTCCTGCCGGGCCGCTCGGATGGCGGCGCGGGCCGCCCGGATGTCGGACCGGGCGGCGTCCACGGTGGCCGTCGCGGCCGAGACCGACGATCCTGCGGCCGCGACCCGAACGGCGAACGGCTCCCGGTCGATGCGGAGAAGGGGTTGTCCCTTCCGAACACGCTGGTTGTCGTCCACCAGGATTTCGGCCACTTTTCCCGGGATTCGGGCGGAGACCGGGTGAATGTTGCCTTCCACGAACGCGTCGTCGGTCCAGATGTGCGTTTGCCGGTACCACCAGTAGACCCCGCCGGCCGCTACGATCAGCAGGGTGGCGACGAGGAAGACCGCGAGGGCCCTTTTCTTTCGCGCGCGCGACGAGCGCCCTGCGCCCTCGCCGTTCCGTTCCTCAGCCATCCGTTCGCTCCTTCGCCGTCCGTTCCGGTACAAGCGGCTATTCTACGCCATTTTTTTCGGCCGGCCCCGAACTCTTCGGGGGGAACGGGGGAAACGCGGAAAACGTGGGATCGAAAGCGTGCGTCACGCTTCGTTCGCCGCACCGGCCTTCCAGGGGATCGGCAGCAACAGAGTGAGGAGTCCGCCCGCGACGGGCAGGACGTTGATGGCGTGCACGGCGGCGGAGAGGCCGTAGCGGTCGGCGACGGCGCCCAGAAGAGTCACGCCGATGCCCCCCGTGCCGATGGCGAATCCGGCGATGGCTCCCGAGGCCGTTGCCAGCCGGCGGGGGAACAGCTCCTGCGCCATGACGATGGTCACGGCGAAGGTCGACACGATCGTTGCGCCCGTCGCCGCGGCGAACGCGAACACGGCCCAGCCGTGGGCGGAAAGAAAGAGGGCGATGAGAGGGACCTGCAGCGCCATCGACAGGAAGAGCATCGTCCGGTGGCCGATCCGGTCCGCGATCGGCCCCCCCGCCAACGTCCCGACCGTTCCCGCGCCGAGAAACAGGAACAGGAGAACGCCTACGAACCGGGGATCGCTGGCGAGCTCCTCCCGGTAGAGGAAGGGGATGAACGCGGCCAGCCCAAGCTGCGTCCATGAGCGCAGCGTGACGATCGCCATGATCATCGCCACTGCGTACAACGGATGCCGGATGCCGCTCCCGGCCGGGGCGGCCGGGCTCGCGGAGACCGCGGCGACGCGTTCGCGGATGTGCGGCACGGCCGGAATGAGCAGGGCCGCGGCCGCCGCCGCGGGGACGAGCAGCGCGGCCGCTCCGGGAAGCCCGAACCGGGAGACGAAGTAGATGGCCGCCGGGGCGCCGACCGCGAAGCCGATGTTCCCGCCCACGGAGAAAAAGGACATTCCGGTGGCGCGCTTGACGGAGGCGACGCAGGCCGCGGACTTGAAACCCTCCGGGTGGAACGCCGCGATGCCCAGGCCCGTGAGCATGACGAACGCGATGAGCCACTCGAAGCTGGGCGCGTGGGCGAGCAGGGCGAGACCTACGCCGGAGAGCAGACACCCCAGCGGAAGGAGGACCGGAAACGGGCGGCGGTCCGTCACGTAGCCGACCAGCGGCTGGATCAGGGACGAGGTCAGCGTCGCCGCGAGCAGGATCGTTCCCGTGACGGCGTACGACAGGGAATAGCGGTCCTTGAGGTACGGCAGGATCGCCGGAAGCGTCCCCTGCACGATGTCGGTGCTCATGTGTCCGACCGACAGAAGAAAGAGAAGCACCGCGGGGTTGCTCATGCGTGCGTCACGTCTCCGATCGTCTGTTTCTCCAGAAGGAGCATCACGAGCCGGTCCATCCCCAGCGCGGCTCCCGAACACGGCGGAAGCCCCGCGCGCAGGGCGTCGAGGAAGCCCGGATCGACCGGCAGCCTGACTCCCGTTTGACGCGCGTGCCGGTCCGACAGTTGCCGAAGCCGCTCTTCCTGTTCGCCGGGGTCGGTCAGCTCCTCGTAGCCGTTCACGAGCTCGATCCCGGCGAGGTATCCCTCGAATCGCTCCGCGACGGACCCGTCCCGGTCCCGCCGTTTCGCCATCGCGGCGAGCGCCGCGGGAAACCCCGTCAGGAAGACGGACCCGGCGGGGGCGAGGGCGGGCTCCACGACATCGAGGATGGCCCGGTGGAACAGGTCTTCCCACGGCTCCTCCTCGCCGGGTCGCAGGCCCCGGCGGACGAGAGCGGCCCGCAAGCCCGCCGCATCCGTCGGAGCGGATCCGAGCAGCTCCGCGAACGCGTCCGCCACCTCCCACCGCTTCCAGGGGCTCGACAGGGCGACCGCCTTCCCCGCGCGCCGGATCTCCTCCGCGCCCCCGGTCGCGCGTGCGAGCTCCCGCACGAGGTCCTCGACGTCCCGCATCACCGCGCCGGCCGGCTCTCCCAGCCGATACCACTCGAGCATCGTGAATTCCGGAAGGTGCAGGGGCGACCCTTCCCGGTCGCGGAACACCTTGCCGAGGTAGAAGATGTTTCCCGCTCCCGCCGCGAGCATCCTCTTCATCGACAGCTCCGGGGATGTGTGCAGGAACAGACGGCCCCTGCGTCCGGCGGCATCGGACACCTCGACGGGGAAGACGTTGGGGTCGATGTTCGGATAGGGCCGCGCGATCGGCGGATCGACCTCGAGGAAACCCCGCCCCCGGAAAAAGGCGCGCGTCGCCTCCAGGATCCGGGAGCGCGCCCGGAGCGTCTCCGTGAAGCGGCTCGTCGGCGCAGGGTCGCGCGGATTCATGGTCGCTGGGTTTCCGCCTTTCTCCCGCCCGCACGTCCCGGCGGGAGAGTGTATCGTATGCCATTTCCCGCGGGCCGGGGAAGGCTGCTCGGTGGATATCGGGCGGGGTTGCGTGCAGAATAGAAGGCGCCCGGAATCCGGATGCGGGTGCGAAAGGGGGTGCGAGCGATGCCGGCGGCGTCACGCCCCGAGGGCGGGAGGCGGGCCGCCCGGATCGGGATCGACACGGGAGGCACGTTCACGGACGTGTTCGTGTACCGGGACGGATCCGTGGCCGTTCACAAGCGGCTGTCGACGCCGGCGGACCCCGCCGAGGCGGTGCTCGACGGCCTTGCCGCGGCGGGCGTTTCCGGCGAAAGGAAGATCGTCC
>CAYWOT010000145.1:0-6636 GCA_964459975.1 uncultured bacterium | reverse complement strand
ATCGCCGATCTCGAGGAGGGCGACGCCGGTTCCCGGACGCCCACCGTCCGCGAGAACGCCGGGAGTCCGGAATGCCGCCGCCTCGCTTTTCTTGCAGGCGATCGGCTAAGCCGGTACGGACATGCTGGGGAGGGATGCTCGTTCGGCAGGCCTTCCCGATACTCCAATATTTACCATAGGATCGCCCCGGCACCGTGTCAAGGGGCCGGGGAATGGAGTAGATTAGAAAGTATGTTCTGTCCGGAATGCGAAGCCGAGTACGCCGAGGGAATCCGCGGTTGTCCCGACTGCCGGGTGCCGCTCGTCGCCGACCTGCCGCCTCGCCCTACGCCCGAATACGTGGAATACGTGACCGTGCTCAAGACGGGCAACCCCATCGTCCTGGCGATGATCAAGTCCATCCTGGCGGCGGCCGGAATCCGGCACTACGTCAAAGGCGAGATCCTGCAGGACCTGTTCCGCATCGGCACTGCGGAGATCCAGGTGGCGAAGGAAGACGAGGCGGAGGCCCGGGATCTTCTCGAGGACTGCAACGTCCGCCCCGACGAGGCGGGGTGACCCGGCGGTTCTTAAGCCGCGTGCAGCGGATATCGCGGTCGCCGCGCCCCGGGCGGGCGGACCCGCACCGAAATGTCCCGGTATCCGTCCCAGGGCGTCGAGCAGAGCAGAAAGGCCTTGCCCAGGGGAAAGAGCCGCTCCTCGCAGTGCTCCGCGTTCGGCTCCAGGGCGTAATACCCCTGGCGGCTCCGGTAGACCGGAATCTGGAGGTCCCGGCGCAGCCGCGCGATGTCGCACGCACAGCGGACCCGTTCGATCTCGCCCTGCGCCACGGGAAGACCGCGGTCCCGGACGAGTCTCCGGAGCCCTTCCTTCATCCGCCGGAACTGCAGCTCGTGCAGGCAGTGGAAGCCTTCCTTCGCCCAGTAGTACTTCCCGACGGAGAGCGACGCGCTCAGGCGGAACTGGTCGAACCGGAGGCAGCGGAAGAGGGCGTCGTAATGGCGAAAGAGCGCCGACGCGTATCCCGACCGCCGCGCGAGGATCCGGATATGATCGACGTAGACGATCCGCAGCCGCCGGCCCCGGAGGTACTCGACCAGCCCGAACTCCCGGTCCATCGCGGCGCGGAAGAACAGGGTCATCTCCCCGACCGTCTCGCGCCCGCGAAGAATCCGGGTGTCGTAGACGATGCGGTCCCGCCCCACGAGCAGGCCGTTCTCCCCGTGATCGAACTCCTGGACGTGCGTCGAGACCAGGTCGAAGAAGTCGTCGGGCGAAACGAGATTCCCGAAGAGGAGAAGCCAGCAGGCGAGGAGGAGTCTTTTCGAGGGAAGCGGGGCCGCCCGGAACTTCCGGTGCGCCCTTTCCTTCATGATGAGGTCGGGGCGGAACTCGACTCCGAACAACCGGTTCCGCCGGATAAGCCTGTCGAAACCTTCCTCGACGGCGTCAGGCCGCAGCGGAACCGCGACGATCCGTCCTTCGAACGCGGGATGTACCGTGCGCTGGGGCATCTTGAAATCCCCCGTAAGCCCGGTGAACTCCCTGTCCTTCCTTCGGTATTGTCCTCCCTTCCCCACCCTTTCGGCAAGCGAAACCGCCCCGGGCGTCGGGGACGAGGAGAACGCCGCGGCCGAGCCGTCCGCCCACGACGAAGCCCACCTCGATCACGCCGGGCACCACGGCGATGCCGCGCGCGGCGCCGAAAGCGGCAGGAGCAAAAGGAGACCGGCCAGGGTCCCGGCAAGGGCCGTCTTCTTCACGAGCGAGCTCCATTCGTCGGGCAGCGCGGGGCGGCGTTCGATTCCGGGCAGGCCGGCGAGGCCCCGGCCTCCCGCGCCCATGCTCTCTTCTGCGGCGCGGTGAGCCTCCGCAGCGCGCGCTCGGCCCGCAGCGCGTCGGAACGGGTCCCGCACGGCCGCTGCGCGACCAGCGCCACGGGCGGATTGATCCGGGTGAAGGCCGCTCCCCTCCCCGCCAGGTGCCGCCGGAAACGGTTTCGGGGGTCCTTCGCGATGCCGGTGTAGAGCTTGCCTCCCCGGCATTCGATCATGTAGACCCACCAGAGGTCCCCCAACGCCTGCCTCCTCCGCGCCCCGAGAAGGGACGGCCGGGCACGGTCGGAACCATTTTACCCGCTTCGCATCGAATCGGCGAAGGCCCTGTTGCCCGGAAGGAAAGACCATGTGCGGCAAGCCTCTCTACCGCCTGGAAAGGGACGCCGTCGCCTCGTACCTTCGCGCCCTGTTCGGGAAACCGGTGCGGGTTGGCGCGTTCACCCCCTTGAAGGAAACGGGCACCACCGGCTCGGCCAAGGAATACGGATACGGCGTTCCCGTGCTGATCGAGTGCGAGGGCGCCGGGGACCGCCGGAAGATGGTGTTCGAGACGACGAGCCCCGGACCCTTCGGACACGAGCACCGGGCCGACCGGGCCCAGATGCTGCTGTGGGATTTCGACGCGTACAACCGCCTTCCCCTGCATGCCCGCGCCGTCGACGTGGGAGCCTTCACCCGGGACGGCGGCCTCGTCTCCCTCGGACGCGCCGAAGAATTCTTCCTCCTCGTCGAGTACGTGGAGGGACGCGGGTACATCCAGGACCTGTCCCGGCTCCAGGCTGGCGGCGACCTCTCCGCGCTCGACCGGGAGCGGGCGGACGTGCTGTGCGACTACCTGGTGGACATTCACCGGGTGGAGGGCCCCGACCCGGGCCTCTACGTCCGGCGCATCCGGGAGCTGGTGGGGCACGGGGAATGCATCATGGGCATCCTCGACAGCTACCCGTCCCGGCGCGGGTTCATCACGGCGGAGCTCCTGGAAGGAATCGAGCGGCGATGCGTCGCCTGGCGCTGGCGGCTCAAGGGCCGGACGCACCGCCTGCGGCAGGTGCACGGCGATTTCCATCCGTACAACATTCTGTTCGGGGACAACGCGCGGTTCCGGATCCTGGACCGGTCCCGGGGCGAATGGGGCGAGCCGGCCGACGACGTCGCCTCGCTCACGGGCAACTACCTGTTCTGCTCCCTCCAGCGGTACGGGAGACTGTCCGGCCCCTTCGAGACCCTCTTCCGGGGGTTCTGGGAGCGGTATCTCGAGCGGACGGGCGACCGGGAGATCCTCGAGGTCGCCGCCCCCTTTTATGCGTTCCGTGCGCTCGTGATGGCCAGCCCCGTGTGGTATCCCGGCCTCGACGAGGAAGTCCGCAGGCGCCTGTTCGCCTTCATCGACCGGGTCCTGGACGCCGAGGCCTTCGACCCGGCCCGCGTCGACGCGTACTGCGGAGTCTCCTAGGCGTGGACCCGGGATTCGCCGTCTGGATCACGGGCCTCCCGGCGTCGGGAAAGTCGACCGTCGCGTCCGCCCTCCGGGAGCGGCTCGCCTCCCTCGGGGTCGACGTCGCCGTCCTCGAGTCCGACGCGCTGCGCAGGGTCTTCACTCCCGATCCCCGCTACGACGAGCGGGAGCGCGACGTCTTCTACGGCGCGCTCGCGCACGTCGGACGGATCCTGACCGAACACGGGGTCTCGGTGATCTTCGACGCGACGGCCAACCGCCGCGCGTACCGGGCGCGCGCGAGGCGGGAGATCCCTCGTTTCCTGGAGGTCTTCGTCGACTGTCCGCCGGAGGTCTGCGCGCGACGGGACCCGAAGGGCATCTATCGGGACGCGAAGAAGGGCCGGGCGGCGCACGTGCCCGGCCTGCAGGTCCCGTACGAACCGCCCCTGTCGGCCGACGTCGTGGTGCGGGGCGACGCCGATCCTCCCGCGCAGGCCGCACTCCGGATCGTCCGCAAGCTCGCCGAAAAAGGCTTCCTCGACGGGTGACCGGGCCGCTTTCGCCGCGCCCTACAGGGACGCGAGCGCTTCCTCGTACGCCCGGTAGGTCTCCCCGTCGAACAGGACGAACCGGATGCGCTGCGGCCCCCCGGTCTCCTCCGCGAGAAACGCCGCCACCGCGCCCAGCGCCACCCGCGCCGCCTCCCGGACCGGATATCCGAAAATTCCCGTGGAGACGGACGGGAACGCAACCGAACGCAGAGCCTTCTCGGAAGCGAGCCGAAGGGAACTGCGGTAGCAGGAGGCAAGCACCAAGGCCTCGCCGTGCCCCCCGCCGCGCCACACCGGACCTACCGTGTGAATGACGTACCGGGCCGGAAGCCGCCCCCCCGACGTGACCACCGCGGCTCCCGGGGGACACTGCCCTCCGGCCGCCCGGATCGCCTTGCATTCGGCGAGAATCGCCGGCCCCCCCGCACGGTGGATCGCGCCGTCGACGCCGCCCCCGCCGAGAAGCGTCGAGTTCGCGGCGTTTACGATCGCGTCGGTCGACTCCTTCGTGATGTCGCCCTGGACGAGCCGGATCGCCCCCGAACCGAAGGCCCGCTCCATTCCGTTTCCTCCGACGGTGATATCATGATTCATCATACGCCGGGCCCGCCGGAGGCGAAGCCGGAGAGGACGCATGCTTTTTTCCGAACTCCTCGCGGAGAACGCGATCCGGGAAGCGATGGACAGGGGCGAATTCACCGATCTGCCGGGCGCCGGCAAACCGCTTCGCCTCGAGGACAACTCGATGGTTCCCGCGCACCTGCGCCTCGCCTACAAGATTCTCCGAAACGCCGGATGCATCCCGCCCGAACTCGAACTGCGCAAGGAGATCCTCACCCTTCGGGACCTGATTCGCACCATCGAAGCGGATGAGGAAAAAAGCCGGAAAATCAGGGAACTCAACGACAAACTTCTAAGGCTGAACCTCATGAGTGGGCGAGCCGTGAACCTCGACGACTTTCCCGAGTACCGGGAACGCGTACTCGCCAGGCTGTCCGGCGCGTAAGAAGGGGTAGGCCCGATCGGCGTTCCCGAGGAGATTTCGTTTCGGGTTCTGCGGGCCCTTCGGAGACGAAGGGAGCTCTGGCGTTTCCTCTCGTGCTTCTGCCGTCTCGTCGAGGAGGCGGGCGGAACCTCCTACCTGGTCGGCGGGATCGTCCGGGACTTGGTCGAGGGACAGCCCGCCAAAGACGTCGACCTCATGGCGGCGGGAATCGACTTTCCCGCGCTGGGGGGGATCGTGCGGTCCCTGCCGCGCGGCGCTCTCGGAATCCGGCGGATCGTTGCCGCGGGCAAGCGGTTCGCCGTCTACAGGGTCGCCGCATCCTGGTCCGCGCACGCAATCGACATCGCGCCCGCGCGCGGGGAGGCGCCGGGCGGACGGGACGCCCACGGATCTGCGGCAGGGACCGCGGCCCGGGGGGACGCCGCACGCCGCGACATCACGATCAACTCGTTCATGGTCTCGTCCCGGAGCCGGGGGGGGCGCCTGACCGGCGAGGTGCAGGACTTCTTCGGGGGCATGGAGGATCTGCGGCGCGGGAGGATCCGCGCGGTCGGGAACCCGCACGACCGCATACGGGAAGACCCGCTGCGGATGGTGCGGGCGATCCGCCAGAAGCAGGAGCGGCCCGGGTCCGTCATCGAGAAGAGGACGTGGACGGCGATCCGCAGCGAGGCGGCGCGGATCGGCTCGGTTCCCGGGGACCGCCTCGCCGGCGAGCTTCGGAGGTCGCTATCCGCCGATCCTTCCGGAACGGTCGCGGACCTGTACCGCGCCGGCCTCCTGCAGAGGCTGCTTCCGGAGATCCGCCCATGGGGACGCGGCCCTCTCGACCGCATAAGGAAGCGCTACGACCTGCTCGAAGCGTCGCTTGGGCGCCCCCTTCCGGAGCCGTTGCTTTTCGCCGGCCTGTTCGTGGACGTCGCGCAGCGGGAGGCGCGCGTCGTCCCGGAGGGGCGGCGGCGCGGCCGACGGCCGACGGGGTCCGCCGGCCGGAAGGCGCACGACAAAGAGGCCGTCCCCCTGCCCGCCACGATCGCCGCCGCCAGGCGCCTCCGGATTCCCGGGCTCCGCGGCGTGATCCGGATGCTCGAAGACCTGTGCCGGCTGTCCCGTCTGCCCAAGGTCCGCAATCCCAACGCCCGGCTCGAAGCGGTCTTCGCCCGATGGACGGATCCGAACCTGCTGCTGGCGCTCTACGAGGCGGCGCACGCGGCCGCATCGCGAAAATCGGACGATCTCCGTCCGTTGCTCGCGGCCGCGGCGGACCGGCCCCCGCTGCTTTCCGGCGACGACGTCCTGGCCCTGGGAGTGCCGGCCGGGCCGGACGTGGAGGCCGTCCTGGAACGGGTGCGGGAAGCGACGCTCGTCGGCGAGGTGGCGGAGCGGGATGCCGCGGTGCGCCTGGCGACGTCGATCGCCGCAGACAGGCGTTGCCCGGCGGCCCTCCGGCGGACGCGTCGGTAACGTCCCGTCCCCCGCAACCGGAGTCGCGCGGCGATCATCTGAAAGGAGAGGGATGGAACGCATTTTCCCCCCGGGGAATCGTCGCCCGGGAGAAGCTTGTTTCTTAAGGAGGATTCGTGGGAACGGCGGGCAAAACCCTACGCGTGGCGGCCGTGGCGGCGATCGTCTCCCTTGCGGGCGGCTGCGCGGCTCAGATGAAGACGGTGCGCAATACCACTTCTCCGGAAGGCAAACCGGTCCCCCGCGCCGACTCGGTCGACCTGCGCATCTTCTCCGCGCCTCCGGTCCGACGGCCGGAGCCGCCGCTGTCGGTGGCCGACGAGTCCCGAGGCCGCTGGC
>CAYWOT010000144.1:5945-6748 GCA_964459975.1 uncultured bacterium | reverse complement strand
GCCCGCGCGACGAAGTCCGCCGTGACCGTGGCGATTCCCGAGAGGCGCTGCAGGAAATTGAGGGCCACCCGTTCCCCGCGCAGCAAGGATGCGGCCGTCCCTTCCACCTCGCCGACCTTGTCTCCGGGAGACACGCGGCTTCCGTCCCGCGCCAACGACACCGATACGCACGGGTCCACCTGCCGGAACACCTCGACCGCCACCGCCCCTCCGCAGAGCACGCCGCGGGCCTTCGCGAGGAACGCGCCGCGTGCGGGACCGGAGAAGCAGGCGGCGAAGGGATCGCCGAACGGAGCGTCCTCCCGAAGCGCTTCGCGGACGAGCGTCTCGTATTCAAGCCGCGAGATCACGACAGGTACCGGGTCACCAGCTCCAGGTTCCGCGACAGACTCTCCCGCTTCCGCTCGAGATCTCCCTTTCGGATCCGGTGTGCCTCGACGATGTCGGCGGGGGCGTTCGCCACGAATCTCTCGTTCGCGAGCTTCGCGCCCACCACCCCGAGCTCGGCGGTCGCCTTGTCGACCTCCTTGCGGAGACGCGCCGCCTCCTTCGCGAAATCGATGAGGCCCTTGAGCGGAAGACACACGGCGATGCCGTTCACGATCGCGGTCGCGTCCTCGACCGGGATGTACTCCGGCTCCATGTACGCGACGGTCCCGGCGCGCGCCAGACGCAGGACGATCTCCTCGTGGTCCCGCAGGAACGCGAGGTCCGCCGGGTCCCCCTTCAGCCGGACCTCCACCCGCCGGGCGGGGGGCACGTGCAGCTCGCTGCGGATGTTGCGGATCGCGCGGACGACCTCC
>CAYWOT010000144.1:0-5935 GCA_964459975.1 uncultured bacterium | reverse complement strand
ATGAGACGGCCCATGTCCTCCTCGACGTCGACGTCGGCCCGGGCCGGGTCCGCCTCCGGATACGGTTCCGCCAGGATGCTGCCGCGTTCCCCGGGCAGCGACTGCCAGATCTCCTCCGAGAGGAACGGCAGGAAGGGGTGCGAAAGCAAGAGGATCGTCTCGAAGACGGAGAGCAGCACGGCGCGCTGCACCTCCCGCACGTCCGCCGGGGCCTCGGGAAGCAGGGCCGGCTTGACCATCTCGAGATACCAGTCGCAGAACTCGTGCCACACGAACTGGTAGAAGGCGGAACTCGCCTCGTTGAACCGGTACTCCTCGATTCCCTTCCGGATCTCGTCGATCGCGCGCTGGAGGCGGGAAAGGATCCACCGGTCCACGACGGACACCTCGTCCGGGACGGCCCTGGCGGTGTCGCCGTCCACGTTCATCCGCACGAAGCGGCCCGCCTGGAACAGCTTGTTCATGAAATTCCGGTACCCTTCCAGACGCTCGTCGGACATTCGGATATCGCGCCCCTGCGCCGCAAGGGCCAGAAGCGTGAAGCGGAAGGCGTCCGTTCCGTAACGCTCCATGACCTCGAGAGGGTCGACGACGTTTCCCCGGGTCTTGCTCATCTTCTCGCCCTTCGCGTCCCGGACGAGCGCGTGGATCACCACGTCGCGGAAGGGAGCCCTGCCGGTGAACTCGATCCCCATCATCATCATTCTCGCCACCCAGAAGAACAGGATGTCGAATCCCGTGACGAGCGCGGAGGTGGGATAGTACCGTTCGAGGTCGGCGGTCTCTTCCGGCCAGCCGAGCGTGGAGAAGGGCCACAACCCCGACGAGAACCAGGTGTCCAGCACGTCCTCTTCCCGGCGGAGATCGCCGCACCCGCACGAAGAGCACGCCGCAGGCGGATCCACCTCCACCATCGTCAGGCCGCAGGCGGAACAATGGTACGCGGGAATCCTGTGCCCCCACCAGATCTGGCGGGAGATGCACCAGTCCCGGATGTTCTCCATCCAGTCGAAGTACGTGCGCTCCCAGTTCGCGGGGACGATCCGCGTTTCCCCCGAGCGCACCGCGCGGATCGCCGGCTCGGCCAGAGGCTGCGTCCGCACGAACCACTGGATGCTCTCGGACGGCTCGACGACCGTCTTGCACCGGTAACAGCGGCCCACGTTGTGGAGGTACGGCTCCTCCTTGACGAGGAATCCCTCCTCCTTGAGCCTGGCGAGGACCGCGTCCCGGCACGCGAACCGGTCCATGCCCGCGAAGGCGCCCGCCTCCCCGGTCATCTTCCCGGATTCGTCGATCACCCGCACCGAGGGCAAGTCGTGGCGTTTGGCCACCTCGAAGTCGTTCGGGTCGTGGGCCGGCGTGATCTTCACGGCGCCCGTGCCGAACGCCGGGTCCACCATCTCGTCGGCCACCAGGGGGATCGGACGATTCATCAGGGGAAGGCGCAGCGTCGCGCCGGCGCGGCCCGCGTACCGCTCGTCCTCCGGGTGGACGGCGACCGCGGTGTCGCCCAGCATCGTCTCGGGCCGGGTGGTCGCCACGACGACGCTGCGCCGCCCGGAAAGCTCGGGATAGCGGATGTGGTACAGCGCCCCCCGGGTCTCCTCGTGGGCAACCTCGAGGTCGGACAGTGCGGTGCGGCAGCGGGGACACCAGTTGGTGATGTACCGGCCGCGGTAGATGAGCCCCTTTCGGTGGAGGCGGACGAACGCTTCCCGCACCGCGCGGGACAACCCCTCGTCCATGGTGAACCGTTCGCGGCTCCAGTCGCACGCCGCGCCGAGCCGCTTGAGCTGAGCGAGAATCGCCCCTCCGCTCTCCTCCTTCCATTTCCAGACCCGCTCCGCGAACTTCTCCCTACCCAGGGCCTGCCGGTCGACCCCCTCCGCGGCCAGCAGCCGCTCGACCACGTTCTGGGTGGCGATCCCCGCGTGGTCCGTTCCCGGCAGCCACAGGACGTTTCTCCCCAGCATCCGGTGATAGCGCACGAGGACGTCCTGCAGCGTTACGTTGAGCGCATGGCCCATGTGCAGCGAGCCGGTGACGTTCGGAGGCGGAATGACGATGCAGTACGGATCGCCCGGCCGGGCGGGATCCGCGCGGAACAGACCGAGCCGCTCCCAATACGCGTACCACTTCGCTTCGGCATTCGCCGGATTGTACGACGTTTCCCGGTCCTTCTCTTCCATGCGCGCCTGCCCTTCAGAAACCGGCGGCCCGGCGGAACGGCCGAGGCGACACCGGCCCTCTCCCAAGCGGCCTTCCCGTGCGAGAGGATTTCGCCTGCCGGCGAGATTGCGTCAGGAGGATTCCTTCCCTGCTTGCTCGCGGATCCGGGCGATCTCTTCCCGGATGAGCGCCTCCGTGGTGGACGGCACGACCTCCCATGCCACCTCCTCCACGGCCTTCCGAATCGCTTCCGCAAACTCCTTGGTCAGCGTGTCCATCATTTCCCACAGGACTTTTTCCAGCGCCTCGGCGGCGACCCGTTCGACGATCTCCCGGGCCCTGGCCGAAAACTGCTCCCGCAGCGCCTCCGCGTCCGGAAGCGATTCGGTCCGGGGTTCGGGCGGTTCGGAAGGCTGGGAATCCGCCGGGGCTGCCTCCGCTTCCCGCGGTTCCTGCGCCTCCGGCAGAACGACTTCCCCCTCCGTTTCCTCGACCTCTTCGATGGCCGCGCTGAGATCCGTGACGGGCTGGGGAGCGTCGTCGAAGTACGGGTCGTCGATATGCTGCGGCGCCCCTGCGCCCCCTTCCGGCGCGGTCTGCAGGGGGACGAACGGTTCCGGCTCCGCCGGCGTCTCGTGCGTCGTTTCGGGACCGGGCTCTGTTTCCGGAACGTCCGCCGATAGGGGCAGCCGGTCGGGCTCTTCCGGCATCCCGGACCCGGGAGCGGCTCCGGGCTCCTCTCCCGCGGGCCGTTCCTCGATATCCTCCAGAGAAACGTCGAAGTCCGCGAACGGGAGGTCGTGTTCCGCCTCCCCCGGAGCGGCCGGCGCCAGATCCTGGAGCCCGCCGGGTTCGGTCGACCGCACCGCGCCCCCGACGTCCACCTCCTCCTCCACCTCGCTCAGGACGTCGCTGAAATCCCAAGGCTCTTCGACGGAAGGTGCGCCCTCCGTCTCCTCCTGCACCTCGGGAGAGGGCGCCTCTTCCCCGCTCCGGAGAAGCGCGTCGACCTTGTCGAGAAGCTCCTGGGATTCGAAGGGCTTGAACAGAACGCCGTTTGCCCCGCAGCCCCGAAACCGTTCCTCGTCGAAGGGTCCCAGCGAGCCGGCGAGAATCAGCACGGGGCATCTCCTTTCCCCTCCCGCCTGCCGGAGATCCGCCGCGACTTCGAAGCCGTTCTTTCCGGGCAGCGAGACATCGGCGACCACAAGGTCCGGCGAGATCTCCCCCGCCATGCGGACGGCGTCGATTCCGTTGTCCACCATCGTGAGCGAGACGCCGGTTTGCTTGAACGTCAGCTCGAAAACCTTCTGGATGGTGATGCTGTCCTCGGCAACCAGCAGCTTCGCGGTCATCGGCCCTCCCCCCGGCTGTTCCCCATTCTAAGGAGAATCCGGCAGTTTTTCAACGAAAAGGAAGTCGATTTCCCCGCGGTCCGGGTCGGCCCGGCGCAGGCGGACGCGCAGGCGGTCCCCGAGCGCAAACCGCGTCTTGCGAACGATGCCCCGCCACTCGGACCGGTCCGCGGAGAAGCGGTACTGGTCGTCCCGCAAGGTGGCGATCGGAACAAACCCCTCCACGGGGAAATCCGCGAGCTCCACGTAGAACCCGTATCCGGTAACCGACGCGATCGCGGCGGAAAAGACCTCGCCCACCCGGGGGGACAGGTAGAGGGCCTTCGCCCGCTGTTCGAGATCGCGCTCCGCGTCCGCCGCCTTTCGCTCACAGTCGCTCAAGTGCGCCCCCATCGCCTGTCCGGCCCCGGAGAGCTTCCGCAGGCAGGGAGCGTACGCCGGGTCTCCGAGCGTAGCCTTGAGCGCCCGGTGGACGACGAGGTCCGGGTAGCGGCGGATCGGCGAGGTGAAATGGGTGTACCGGGAGAGCGCAAGGCCGAAGTGCCCCTCGCGTTCCGGGGCGTACCGCGCGAGCATGAGGCTCCGGAGCATGAGCAGGTTGATCTGCCGCTCGTACCGCCCGCCCCGGGCCGCCTCGACCCACCACCGCAGGCGGGCCGACGGATCGGCCCGCCCGGGGCCCCGTTCCCGCTTCAGGAGCTTCGCCGCGGCGTCCTCGAACTCCTCCATCCGGTCCTGCGCCGGCGGCTCGTGGATCCGGGAGAGAAACGGAACGTCGCGGGCAGACAAGAACTCGGCCACCGCGGTATTGGCCAGGAGCATGAATTCCTCGATCAGCCGGTGGGACTCCCACCGGGGCACGGCCTTCACGTCCCGCGGAACCCCGTCCTCCACGACGATCTTCGCCTCCGGAAGGTCGAAGTCGAGCGCTCCCCGGTCGCCGCGGGCGCGCGTGAGGCGGGCGGCGGCCGCGGCCATCCGGCGAAGCATCTCTGCGATCTCCGGGACCACGGTCCCGCCCCTGCCTTTGGCGCGAGCATCGGTCAGCAGGGCGTGGACGCCGTCGTAGGTCAGCTTTGCCCGGCTCCGGATGACCGACGGATAGAACGACGCCGGCAGCGGGCTTCCCTGTCCGGAAAACGGAATGTCGACGGTGATCGTCAGCCGGTTGCGCCCGGCTTTAAGGCTGCACACCCCCTCGGACAGGGACGGAGGCAGCATGGGGATGCAGCGGTCGGGAAAATAGACGCTCGTTCCCCGCGCGTACGCCTCGCGGTCGATCTCCCCCTCCGCGGCCACGTAATGGGAAACGTCGGCGATGGCGACGAGCAGACGGTCCCGGCCGCGCTCGCGGACGAGACAGACCGCGTCGTCGAAATCGCGGGCGTCCTCCCCGTCGATCGTGACGAACGGCAACGCCCTCTGGTCGACCCGCTCCGGGCCCTCCCCCTTGCCCTTTCCGGCCCCCGCCGGGCCGACCCGGACGGCCTGCGGGAGGCCGTCGGCTTCGCGGAGAGTCTCCTCGGAAAACGCCGTGGGGATGCCCCGCGCCGACGTGACCGCGAGGGCGAGCGTCTTCAGCGTGTGGGTCATTCCGAGGCGCCGGACGACCCGGGCCCGCCCGTCCCTTCCGGCCGACGGGTATTCGGCGATCTCGGCGAGCACGAGTTCGCCCGCTTCGGGCTCCGCGCCGCCGGCGACGTCACAGGGCAGGAGCAGATCCGCCTCGCGGTCGCGGAAGCGCACGAACGGTCGATTGCCGAGCGGGGCGTAGCGTCCGACGAATTCCCGGATCCCCCGCTCGACGACGCGCACGATCTTCCCGCGCGGAGGAGCCCCTCCGCGCCGCCTCTCCAGCCGGACCACGACGCGGTCCTTGGGCAGGGCGTGCGCGAGCGCGTGCCCGGGAACGCGGATCGCAGGTTCCCCGGGCGAGTCGGGGATGACGATGGTCCTGCCCTCCCGCGTCATCCGAAGCCGGCCTTCGCGCTGGACCTCCCCGCGGCCACCGCCGCGCGGGGCCCGGAGCGGCTCCGTCTTCCCGGCCCCGTCGAGGCGGCCGACCCGCCGGCGCGACCTGCGGCCGCCGAACTCCCCGAGCCGCTTCATCGCCGCCCGAAAGGCCCTGCGTTCCCCCTTGGAAACGCCCGCCGCGCGGTACCAGTCCCGAATGGAGGAGATGCGCTCCCGCAGGGCGGGCGCATGGGCGCGCAGCCACGTCTCCCAGAAGATCCTGTCCCTCAACGCCACCCCCCCCCGCCGACACGTTCCCGGCTTCACCCCGGTCGGAGGGGCAACTTTCCCGTTGTCTCCCCGAGGCCCTCTGCTATATTCTAATTCCCGCGTTTCGGGCGCCGAAGTGGCGGAACTGGCAGACGCGCTAGATTCAGGGTCTAGTGTGGGCAACC
>CAYWOT010000143.1:0-6761 GCA_964459975.1 uncultured bacterium | reverse complement strand
TAGAGTCCCGAGATCCCCTTGACGGCGTAAAACAGCCCGTTGTCCCTCGGATCGATGCGCGCCGCATAGTTGACGGCGTACGACAACAGGGGGCTCTCGTAGGACGAGTCGAACCGCAGGAGGGTGTGCCCGAACATGGAAGCCGGGGAGTTCATGTGCCCCGACGCGAAAATCAGGCCGGCGGACCGTGCGTCGATTCTGGCGAGCTTCGCGGAGAGGGCGGGGCACGAAACCGGGGGGATTCTTGCGGGGTCGACGTCCAGATGCCGGACGAGCCACTCGTACCGGGCCGGGAACCGGCATCTCGGCGTCTCCTTTTCGTCTCCCCGTACGAACAGTCCGTCGATCGCCGCGTCGAGCTCCGCGGACGGATCGGTCTTTCCGCGGCGCGAGAGGAAGAACCTCTGGTCATCGACCAGGCTTTTCGTCCCGAACCATCCGGTCTCGTAGTGCAGGAGAATGTGCCAGTAGCGGTCGTTCTGGAGGTGCAACCGGGCGGCCGTCGACTTGAGCGCCTCCCGGTAGGGGGGCGCTTCCGCCGAGGCGGTCGCGGAGAGGAGGAGGAACAGAAGAAGGGGGTACGCGAAGACGCGCCGCATACCCCCTTATACCATTCCCTTTGCGCCCGGAGGTCCCCGCCTAGCCCCGTGGCGCGAGGGTCGCGATCGTGTCGACCACGTGCGCGTACTCGACGTTTTCCCGCGGGAAAATTGCGGTGAAGTGGGTCTGCAGGGTCCGGTAGAAGCCCTCCCGTTGTCCTTCCGGGATCTGCATCAGTTCCGCAACGGTCCGGATCGACTCGCCGTGCCCCTGGGCGATGTCCTTCGCGAGGCCGTCCATGTTGGCCAGGACGAACTCGTTGAGGCGCTGGTTTTCGGCGAATCTGGCGGGCTGCGTGCACTCCGATGTCCCGGAGGAGATGCCGAAGGTCTGGGAACCGAAGGTCCCGTTCGTGGTGGCCTGGAACGCCTGAAGCACGCTGGAATCGTTGGCCTGGCCCTGGAAGATCATGGTTCCGAGGCCGCAACCGGTGTTCTCGCGGGCCAATCCCCGCATTCCCTGCGCGAACACGGTGGCCGCGAAGAACAGCATGCAAGCGCTGATAGCCAGGATCCGTTTCATCTCGTTCCCCCCTTTTCGAAAGTATGGACACGTGGCTCCATGTTCCCTCAATGCCGGTATTCGGGAAAAAGTTTCAGTGCCGGGCGTTGTGCTTGCCGGAGGCGGCCCGGCGTTCGGGCGCCGGCTCGCGCCGGCCCGGATTCCTCTCGAACGCACGGTCCAGGAACGACAGGAACCGTGCCCGGGCTTGGCCGTCGGCCAGCGCGGCGATGTGCCCCGCTCCGGGGACGATCATAAGCTCCTTCGGTTCCCCGGCAAGCCGGTAGAGCCTGCGCGCGTGCCCGACCGGCACCACTTCGTCCGCCGTTCCGTGGAGGATGAGTATCGGGACGGGGCTTACCCGTCCGATCCACCGGCTGGGGCTGTACCGGTCCGTCACGAGGAGGGAAAGTGGGTATTGCAGCGGCCAAAGCACCACGGTTTTTGCGACCTTCTGGCGCGCGATGCGCCGATAGCCGGAAAACGCGCTGTCAATGATGAGCGCCCGGATGCGGTCCCGGTGCGGGGAGGTGGCGACGGCGTACACGGCGACCGCTCCGCCCAGGGACTGGCCGAAAACGGCGACGCGGTCCGGATCGACCCGGTCCATCCGGAACGTCCGGTCGATCGCCGCCAGGGCATCCATGTGGATGCCGGCCATGTCCGGCGATCCGGCGGACTCCCCGTACCCGCGGTAGTCGACGAGAAAGACCTGGTATCCGTCCCGAACGAGCCACAGAACCTCGCCCACGTGGGCGGCGATGCTCCCGGCGTTGCCGTGGAAGAACACGATGGTTCCGCGCGGGGGCGTCCTCGGTCGCAGCAGCCACCCGTGGAGCCGGACGCCGTCGGGCGTGCGGAAAAAGACGTCGTCCCGTTCGAAGTGCGCCAGGTACGGGTCCGGGACATATGCGGCGTGCGGACGGAAGAAGAAGGAGTCGCACCCCGAAAGGACCGCCGGGACGGCGGCGAGGCACACGAGAGCGAGCCCCGTGCGGAGCCGGGGCGTCATCGGGTCATCCCAGGCGGATGCATGTGACGCCGAGTCCGATGAGCGCGGCGCCCAGCAGCCGGATCCGCCCGAACGGCTCCCGGAAGAGCAGGATTCCTCCTCCGACCCCCGCGACGGCGCTCACCTGCCGGACCGAGGCGGCGTAGGAGACCTTCGCCATCTGGAGGCCGAGCCGGTAGGTAATGAACGACAGGAAAAGGATGAATCCGGCGGCGATCCCCCGCGGCCAGTGCGCGCGGATCTCGTCGACGAAGAAGCTTCCGGGATTGGTGGGCAGGGCCGCGGCCAGAAGGAAAAGGAACAGGGCGATGTCCAGGTAGTACGTGTACAGGAAGACGTCCGCCACCGTAACCCCCCTCTTGTCCACGATCGCTCCCACGGAGTACACCAGCCCCGCCGACAGGGCGAACAGGACGCCGGGAAGGCGGATGCTCCGCAGGGGGAAGATGAGCTCGGCGCGCGAGAGGTTGCGCATCTGGAGGATGTATGCTCCCAGGAACACGACGACGATCCCCGCCGCGCCGAGGGGCGAGAGGCGCTCGTGCAGGAACAGATAGGCCCAAAGCGGAATGTACAGCGGCCCGGTGGTGGTGAGCGGGTAGGCGAGGGAGACGTCGGCGCGCTCGTAGGATGCGGTCAGGCACGCGTGGTAGATCGCGAAGAAGAACCCGCCCCCGAGGGCCAGGGGGAGCACCGGCCCGGCGGGGGGCGGAATCGATCCGGTGCGGGCCAGCCAGAACACCGAGAAAAACGCGATCGCGCAGGCGTGCATGCACACGTTGAAGGCGAGCTTGTGGCCCGTGGTCTTGAGGATCAGGTTCCATCCGGCGTGCATCGCCGCGGACAGAAGGATGAGCAGCAGCGCGGTTGTGGACATTTTTTTGAGGCTACAGTACGGCGGTTTTGGGGTCTTTCGCAACCGGTGCCTGCAGGCGGGGGAAAAACGCTTGACCGGGTCCGGATGCGTGGTATCGTTATTTCAAGAGTTTGAAACTACGGAAGTTCGAATTCACGACTTCTTAAAGAGAGGGCGGATTGGAACCGGTCGACATCTTCGAGCTGCACGCGGATTTCTGCAAGACTCTCGCGCACGCCAAAAGGCTCATGATCCTCGCGCTTCTGGCGAAGAAGGAGATGAGCGTCGGGGAGATCGCCGAGGTCATCGAGGTCCCGCTGTCCAACGTCAGCCAGCACCTTTCCGTGCTCAAGGCGCGGAATCTCGTCCGCACGCGGAAGGACGGCCAGACCGTCTACTACAGTCTCGCGGACAGGCGGATCGTCCAGGCGTGCACCCTGATCCGGTCCGTGCTGCTCGACCTGATGAAGGAGCGCGGACTGGTCGCCCAGGAGATCGATCCCCGCTACGTCGTAACCGGCGCATGACGGCCGAATCCTGAAAGGATGATGGAAGGAGGCACGCGATGACTGTCGATCTTTCGACCCTGAAGGCGGACAAGACGGTGGATGCGAGGGGCACGGCGTGCCCGGGCCCGCTACTTGAGGCGAAACGCGCGATGGCGGACGTTTCGGTGGGGGGTGTCCTCGAGGTCATGTCGTCGGACTCCGGCACGAACGAGGACATTCCGCTCTGGGCGAAGAAGGTCGGGCACGATTTCCTCGGGAACGTCGAGGAAGCGGGATACTGGCGGCTGTTCGTGCGGCGGGGCAGGTAGTGGCCGAAGTCGTCCCCGGGCCTTCCGCGCGCGGCCCGAAGATCCTGGTCTTCTCCACGAACAACATCTCCGACCCCGGCATCGACCTGGCGGGCAGCTCCCACATGAGCTATTCGCCCGCCGTCCGGGTGATCGGCCTGCCCTGCTCGAGCGGCGTCCGCCCCGACTGGGTGCTGCACGCGCTGGAGTCGGGCTTCGACGGCGTCTTCATCGCCGCCGACGGGGGCGACTGCTCCCTGCTTCCGGACTGCACGGCCAAGACGGCGGCGGTCGTCGGCAAGGCCCAGGCGCTGCTCAAGGAACGGGGCAAGGATCCGCGGCAGGTGAAGATGGCGGCGATCTGCTCGGTCTGCTCCGAGCCCTTCGTTTCCCATATCCGGCAGTTCGCCGAAGCGCTGGACAAGCTCCGGGGAGGAAGCCCGTGACCTACGACGTGCTGGTCGTCGGCGCCGGGATCGCGGGGATGGAGTCCGCCCTGTTGCTGGGCGACATGGGCTATAAGGTGCTGCTCGTGGAGAAGGAGCCGAGCATCGGCGGGAAGATGATCCTGCTCAGCAAGGTCTTTCCGACCCTGGACTGCGCCAGCTGCATTTCCACGCCGAAGATGGCCGCCGCCGCGCACCACCCCAACGTGGACGTTCTCGTCTACAGCGACGTGGAGGAGATCCTCCGGCGGGAGGACGGGACGTTCCGCGTGCGCCTCCGCAGGAAACCCACCTTCGTCGACGCGGCCGCATGCACCGGGTGCGGGGAATGCGAGCTGGCGTGCTCCGTCGCCGTCCCCGACCGCTTCAACTTCGATCTGGCGGCGACCCGGGCCGCCCACATTCCGTTTCCCCAGGCGGTGCCGAAGAAAGCGGTGATCGACCGGGCCGGGACCTCGCCCTGCTCCTCCGCCTGCCCCGCGGGCGTCAAGGCGCACGGCTTCGTATCGCTCGTCCGGAGCGGGCGGTACGAGGAGGCGTTCCGCCTGCACATGGAGGACGCCCCTCTGCCGGGATCTTTGAGCCGCGCCTGCTACGCGCCGTGCGAGGACCAGTGCACGCGCGGCGACGTCGAGGGGAACGTGCCCGTGCGGGCCATCAAGCGCTTTTTCGTGGACCGGTATTACGCCGACCATCCCGAGCCCGAGTACGGCCCGCCCGAGAACCCCAAAGGGAAGAAGGTCGCCGTCGTCGGATCCGGTCCCGCGGGGCTGTCGGCGGCCTATTTCCTCGCGAGGAAAGGGTACGCGGTCACGATGTTCGAATCCGGCCCCGAGGCCGGAGGGATGCTTCGTCACGGGATCCCGCCGTTTCGGCTTCCGCGGGAGGTCGTCGACCGGGACATCCGGAACGTCGCCGCCCTGGGCGTGGAGATCCGGACCGGGGTTTCCGTCACGTCGCTGGCCTCGCTCAAGGCCGACGGATTCGACGCGGTCTTTCTGGCGTTGGGCACCCTGGAGGGCCAGGACCTCTCGGTGCCCGGCGAGGACCTTCCCGGAGTGTACGGCGCCATGGAATTTCTTCGGGCGGGGAACGCCGGGGAGACGTTGGGGCTTTCCGGGCGGCGCGTGGCCGTGATCGGCGGGGGAAACGTGGCCGTCGACTCGGCCCGCATCGCCCTTCGGATGGGAGCCGCGCAGGCGACCATCTTCTACCGGCGCGGCCGCGCCGAGATGCCCGCCCACGACTGGGAAGTAAAGGCCGCGCTCGAAGAGGGGATCGAGCTCGCGGAGCTCTCCGCCCCGGTCCGGTTCCACGGGATGGACGGGAAGCTGGCCGCCGCCGAGTGGATCTCGATGAAGCTGGCCGAGCCCGACGCGAGCGGGAGGCGTCGTCCCGTGCCGGTGAAAGGTTCCGAAAGGACGCTCCCCGTCGACGCGGTAGTTCTGGCCGTCGGCCTGCGACCCAGCACGCGTCCGTTCGCGGCGGAGCTTGCGCGCAACGCCGATGAGACGATCCGGGCCGATTCCGAGACCCTTGCGACGTCGGTCCCGTCGGTCTTCGCCGGAGGAGACGACGTGACCGGACCCTCCATGATCATCGAGGCGATCGCCCAGGGGAAACGGGCCGCGTTCTACATCGACCGGCACCTTTCCGGGCAGCCGCTCTCCGGGATCGTCTTCGATGCCCGCCTCCCCGCGGTGGAGCGCCAATCCGTCCTTTCGCGGGCCGGCGGCGAGCCGTCCCTTCGCGCGCCGGCAGAGCTCACGGAGCGTCGGGCGGCGGAGCGCCGGCGATCGCTCGAGGAGATCGAGTTCCCCTTGACGGAAGAGCAGGCGCGCTACAGCTCCAACCGGTGCCTCGATTGCGGCGTCTGCTCGGAGTGCCGGCAGTGCGCGGCCGCCTGCCCGGCCGACGCGATCCGGTTCGACATGCGGCAGGAGGAGAAGACGGTGGACGCCGGCTCGGTGCTCGTCGCGACCGGCCTCTCGCTGTTCGACGCCCGGCGGAAATCCGAATACGGGTTCGGACGGCACCCCAACGTCGTCACGGCGATGCAGATGGACCGCATCCTCTCGCCCACGCGTCCGTACAACGCCGTCCTGCGCCCGTCCGACGGCATGGCCCCGTCGAACATCGCCTACGTCCTGTGCACCGGCTCCCGCGACTGCACCCTCGACAACCGCCTCTGCTCCCGCGTCTGCTGCATGTACTCCATCAAGCAGGCCCAGCTCGTCATGGGCGCGCTGCCGCTGGCCGACGTCACGATCTACTACATCGACATCCGGGCCTTCGGCAAGGGGTATGAGGAGTTCTACGAGCAGGCCCGGGGCATGGGCGTGCGGTTCGTGAAGGGAAGGGTGGGAAAGGTCGACGGAAACGGCGACGGCAGCCTCCTCGTGCACTACGAGGACATTTCCGCGGACGAGGGACGCAGGACCGCGGAGCACGACCTGGTCGTCCTGTCGGTGGGCATGTCCGCGAATCCGGACGCCTTCCGGCTCTTCCCGGGAAACGGACTTGCGGCGGATCCGTTTTCCTTTGTCCGGG
>CAYWOT010000142.1:0-6846 GCA_964459975.1 uncultured bacterium | reverse complement strand
GCCGGACGAAGTTCAGGCATTCCCGGATGATGTATTCGACCCGGTCGACTTCCTTTGCCATCATGGTCACGGAGGAAAGGAGCTTGTCCTGGCCGATCAGATGATTCTTGAGGATGCTGCAATGCACGCCGATGCTGGAGATCGGATTCCGGATCTCGTGGGCGAGGCCGGCCACCATCTGCCCGAGCAGCAGGAGCCGCTGCTTCAGGTTCTCGCTCTCCTCCGCCATTTCGACGTGAGTGAGGTCCTTGAAAAAGGCGCAAATACCGATTCTGTGATCTTCCTCTTTGAGCTCGGCGAGGGTGAACCCGATGTCCTGTCGTTCGCCGTCCTTTCCCGGAAGCTCCATCTCCACGCGAGTGGGAAGGTAATGCATGCGCACCGCTTCGCTAAGGACCCGGAAAAACGGATTCTCCCCGGCCCGAAAATGGATGTTCTCACCGGGATGGACCGGGGTGTCCTTGAGAATCTTCTCGCCGATCGGGTTGACGTAGGCAACCGTCCCGTCCACCCGAATGGCGAGGATCCCGGCCCGGAAACTGGACAGGATGGAGCTCTCGATATATGCCATGGGGCCACCTTGGGCAAGGTTCTCCCCAAGGATTTTAATCGAAGGGGCCAACCGGGGCAATCAGAAGGAAAATGAGCCCGGCGGGCAGAAATTCGATTTTGCCCCCGTGGTGCTCACGGCCCGCATGGAGACCTCGTACTGCACTCCGACGGCAAGAAACGGACCCAGGTTCGCGAGATTGAACGACGTAACGGGATCTCCGGTGGCGGAATCGACCGCCGCCACCACGGCCGTGGGCGAATCGGAGTCGGAGAAGTGTCCCGTTTCGTTCACGTAGATCTCGAAATCCGCGAGATCCGTGGTCGGATTCAGCGTGGTGCCGTCCGCATAGGCCGAGGGAGGTTGCCAGCTCAGGATCTTCGCGGGAAGCGCGTCGCCCGGAGGCGTCCCGCCGTTGCTCGTCGATCCGTCGCTGGACGAGCCGCCGCCTCCACATGAAGGAAGGAGTCCGAGCGCCAGGAACAGGAACAACAATACCGTCGGAAAAAGGATTGCACGTCTCACGTTTGTCCCTCCTTGTGCCAAGCGGGGAGGGCAAGAGACGTACCATCGGCAACCTCTACATTTCCGACGTGTTACGTGACGGCTGCGCGGAAAATCTTTCGAAAGTGAAATCCGGATGACAAAACGGTAATTGACGGGGCGACCGCTCGTTCACGTCGCGGCGCCGTTCTCCCGTTCAGAAAATCTGAAGAAATGCACAGGGATAGACGGTCACGCGGAGGCCCTTGCGGCCACCCTGCTCCGTCCGGACCGTCTCCACCACGTCCGGCCAGCTCGAGGCCACCCGTACGCCGGGGATGCGGGGCGGGAGGGCAACCGCCGGGTCCCCCGGCCGGTAGAGCCAAACGGGATGCGTCGGCCCTTCCCGCGGTTGGTGTCCGGTCGTCGCCTTCCGCCTCAGGCGCGCCGCGAGCACGCGCCCCGCTTTTTCGACTCCCTTCGCGACCGCCTCGCCCGGCGGCAGGCAGGCGATCCGCCTCAGGGGATGCACCACCCGGTGAAACCGGGGCTTGTTGACGAACGGAAAGATGTTGTGAAGGCCGATGCCGTCGCTGCAGGATGCCACGGAAATCCGCGATGCGCCCGGGCTGCAGCCGGCCAAGGGCTCGAACCCTTTCGCGCGCGCGAACGTGAGCGACAGATCGTTCGGATAGGCGTTGGAGATCACGACGTCGGCCCCCGCCGGGCCGCGCGTACGGAACGTTTCGAAATAATATCGCGCGGCGTCGGGGAAATAGCGCCTCGAGTCCCCGCAGTCGATCCGGACGATGTTCCGGTCGCCATCGAGGATCACCGAGATGGACAGGCTCATTCCGATCATCTCCGCGATCTCGTCCAGATCGCGCCGGAACGCGTTGTCGACGCCCGAGCTTCCCCAGCCCGACATCCCGTGCCGGGTATGCAGGGCATAGATCGTACGGAGTCCCAGTACCCCCAGCGCGAGCTTCGATCCTCCTCCCAGCCCCGCCGTCCGATTGGGATAGATACCGCCGATTCCCATCACCACGTCTCCCTGGAGAACTGCGCGGTTGACGGATACCGGGGTGCCCGACCGGGTCTTCCCGATCGATCGGGCGTCGCGGAAGCAGTCGTGGATCCGGAGGCGGCACGAGGAGGCGGCTTCCGGGCCGATCTTCCGGACCCATGCGTCCTCCTTCGGGAGGCCGTGGGAACCGGTCGCCATCACGATGGTGACGCGGTGCTTCGGAATCCCCGCCTTCTCGATGCGCGCCAGGACCGACGGCAGAATCCGCGAGACGGGCGTGGGACGGTTCAGATCGTCGACGATCACCACCGGCCGGGACTTCCCCTTGCAAAGCTCCTCGATGGAGGGTCGTCCGAGGGGGAGATCCAGGGCCGCTTCCAACCGATCGTTCCCCAAGGGGGCGGGAGTCCGGGGCCGGAGGACGTCGACCTCCCATTCGGTAGGCACCGGCAGTTCGATCCGTTCGTCGGAGACCCAGACACCCGTCCGCAAGGTAAGCACCGAACCCGTCCCGGAGCCGCTCATCGGATCCCGTGGTGACGAAGGAACCCGAGAACCCTCGGGTCCCTCGCCAGGGGGCGGTCCAGCCCCTGGATCTTCGTGTCCGGCCCGGAGTTCCCTTCGATGACGGCGAACCCGTCGTCCGTGACGACGACGTCCCATCCCACCACCTTGAGCAACGGCGCGACGGTCCCGGCGGTCTCCAGCAGGGTCGCGGCGAGACGTTTCCAACCAGGTACGACGAGCCCCTTGATCGGCACCTTCGTCTCGGGGTGGTGATCGGAAAAGACCAACCCGCCGTCCTTCCCCATGGCCATCGCTTCGCTCAGCTCGCCCGTCTCCACGTCGATGTAGGCGATCAGGCCACCCAAGGGGAAGAAATCGACCGGGGCCGAGCGCGACGTTCCGATTCGTAAGGTGGCGATGGGAATGAACGGTTCCGAGGAGGACGGATCGATCAGCGTGATGACCCGCAGCGTGTTCGACGACGTTGGATGGAGCGTCCTTGTGAACGCGCCCTGCTCGATGAACTCCTCCACCAGATAGCCGTCCAGCGACCGGATGAAGGGCTCAAGCCCTCCGGCGCCGCACCGCGCGTAGTTGATCTCGAGACCTCTCTCGGAATGGGTGACCAGATGGATCCCCTGCGCGTCCATCCCTTCCAGCGGTTTCACGATCAGCTTTCCGGCCCTCTCCGCCAGCGACGTCAGGTCCCGCACATCTCGCACGACGTCGTTCCGGTTGACGGGAGCGATCCTGCCTTTTTCCACGATGCAATAGCACCGCGGCGTCCGGAAGAACGTGCCGAAATACGTCGAAAAGATGAGCTTGTTGTTCAGCAGCTTGTTGTACGGATGGTTGACGAACTGGAGCTTCTTCTGCTCGAAATCCGAAATGTACTCCGAAAACCGCCATTTCGCGAGATCGTACGGAATGGTTCGCTTGTGGTGGAACCCCTTCGACAACAGGGTCCATCGCTTCCGATCGAATCCGCGGAATCCAGCCCTGGCCTCTTCTTCGAGGAAATCGGCCCACACGGCCGTCACCACGTAGGCTCGTTCGATCAGCGTTCGGAATCTCTGAAGGGCCATTCGAAATCCGCAACGAACGCGTGGATTTCCGTTCCGGCGGGAAAGGCCGTCACGGATCGGTCTTCCTGTACACCCCGACGTGGGTCCAGCCCAGCCGCCGGCAGAGGAGCCTGCCGATCGCACTTCTGCGAAACGGAGTCTTATCCAGGGGCGAGATATGGAACAGGTCGAGTTCGTCGATCTTCCGGAACCCGACCTCCCGAAACAGGCGGTCGAAGCGCGCCGCATCATGGACCTGCCTGGAACGTCGTTCGACGTTCCCTCCCGATTCCACGCCGGTCCGCATGAGGTTCAGCACCGTGCGCACCCACTCCCGGGTCGGGCGGAACCCGAGGATCCGCTTCACGACGTGCGCCATGATGTAGAGGCTGAACCGGTTGGCGCCCGACGCGACCAGATAACCGTCCGCTTCGATCATCCGTCGGATGCCCCGCACGTATTCCGGCTGGTTTTCGATGTAGGGAAAGACGCCGATCATCGTGACGAGCCCGAATGTGCGGTCGGAAAAGGGGAGCGCGCCTTGCCCGCAGGTTTGGAACCGCCCTTCCGCGTCATCGAAATACCGGCCCATCCGTCGGGCCGCCAGGCGGATCAGTTCGTCCGACACGTCGGTTCCGTAGGTGTCGAAGCCCCTTTGCGCCAGGACCGAGCTTAAGAGACCGTTGGCGCATCCCACGTCGAGGGCCCTGCACGGGGAGATCCGGTTTTTGTCGACGAGCTCCCCGATCCAGCGGCTCCGCCTCGTATACTTGTTTTCCGCGTCCTCCGCCTGCCGTTCCCAGTGATCGGCCAAGGCGTTCCACTGTTCCCGGGATTTGGAGATCCCTTCGAGGCGCCGGGTCACGGGGTCCGCCCTCCCGGGCCCAGGGACGCCTGCCCGCCGAACCGGACGGCCCTCTGCCCCCGGATCCTCCTTCCGAGTCGCGACAGAGCCCGTAGGCAGGAGACCTTCCATACCGCCCAAAAGGGACGCATATCGTCGCGGGCAAACCACTGGGCTTCCATCACCCCGCGGTACGATCGGATCCAGTCACGCAGCCCGAGATTTCCGTCTCGCCAGTACCGCCACGAGGAGACGAGGTCGAAGGGTTCGACCAGCCATTTCCGGCCTTCCGCGAGCTGGCCCTCCGGGACGGGCTGCCCGGTCATGTCCAGGTACTGCGCCCGCAGGACGTCCATGTCCCGGGAATCGACGAACAGGCGGAAGGAGCAGCCGAGCCTCGGGTTCGGATCCAGCAGATAGTACCGCCCGTTTCCGGCGTGGAGCTTGTAGCCGATGTCGAGAATGCCGCGATAACCGATCGATTTCATGAAGCCCTTTACCTGATCGAGCAGAGCTTCGTTCCGCTCGCAGATGCCCAGGCTCGTCATTCCGGTGTACGCCGGGTACTGCCTGAGCTTCCGCCCCGTGATTCCGAACACGCAATCCGAGTTCTCGTCGAAATACCCGTTGAACATCCATACATTCTCCGTGCCGCCCGGGATGTACTCCTGCAGCATCAGGTTCGGAGCGTCCGGGGCTTCCATGGCGTCGTAGTGCCGGAGGAGCGAGTCGGCGTCCTTCGCCAGGACCATCCTCACGCCGACGCGGTGCTGGAGGGCCACCGTATCGATCCCCTTCAGCATGACCGGGAAGGAGGCATCCTCGATGAAGACCTCCACGTCACGGCGGCATTTCGGGAAGACCGTCATGGGCGTGGGGACCCCGTGTTGCCGGCAAAGCGCGTACAGTCTCTCCTTGTTGGCGAGCGAGCGGGCGAGCCCGGGCGGCCTCCGCGGAAACAGGTATTCCTGCTCCAGGAGGTCGGCATGGTCTTCGATGAAGAGGCAGCTGTCGTCGTCCGTGGGAACGAGGATCGGCCGGTACCCGATCCTGCGCGCCAGGCGGAGGAACCACTCCACCGAACGCTCCGCAGAATGTTCGGAGAGGTCCCAAAGGAAGCTTTTTTCCCAGTAACGGGACCGGGCCGACGGCGAGCGGGAATCGGCGTGAACGCCGTAGACGGTTACGCCCTGTCGGCCCAGGCTCCTCGCCGCCCCGTGCCCGTGGTATCCCGGGCAGATGACGACGCACGGGACCGAGGTGTCTACCCGCTCGAGCCACCGGATCGTCATCGGGATTGGACCCGGCGCGGCGGGAGTCGCCCCGCCGGCATCAAGCCCCCCGGCTCGAGCGGAGCATGCCCGCCGTGCGAACCGTCACCCGGCCGTCTTCGACGGCGAATACGGAACCGATGTCGTTGAGGTGCGCCAGAATGTATTCGAGGTCCCGTTCCTGGCCCGTGTTCCTAAGATAGGCCGCACTGTTTCCCCGCCGGATCACCTCCGGCGATGCGTTCTTCCACCGCTCGACCAGCAGCGACGTCCATTCGTCCTCCGCCCGGTATCCCGCGCGGAGCAGCCGGTCGGCAATCCATGCGCAGCACAACTGGTCCTCTTCCCGGAACTCGTTTCTCGTCCCGGCGCCGATCAGGGCCACGGCGGGATGATGAAGCTGCAGATGGCTCGCGGTCGCCTCGAAATTGCGAAGACAGGCGACGTAGAGCGCCTCGGATTCGCGGAATTCCCGAATCAGCCGGGTCCCCGAGGTGGTGAGGAGGACGACGGGACGGTGCCGGTCCGTCCGGCGCTCCAATTCGCTGGGGCTGTTGTGCAGGTCGAACCCGTAGGGAACGTTCCCCCCGAGTTCTCCGACCAATAGCGCGCCTTCGAGCGTCTCCGCCAGCGACGTCGCCTCCTCGAGAGTGCCGGCGGCGTAACACTCGCGGCCGAGCACGGCGGCGGTGACGGCGGTCGTCGTGGCCCGGATGACGTCGACCGCTACGATCGCGTACCCATTCCGGTATTTCGGCAGACTCTCATGGAAGCAATCGATTACGACTGTGCCGGCCATCATTTCCCTCCTCGCCCCCTCGTCAACGATCCGTGCCTTCCCCCGGGGGCGGACCCTTCGGCCGCAGCTTGTCGTGGCGGAACGCGTCCGAATGCAGCCCCCTACGGTAGATCTCCACCCGGAGCAACTCCTCGATCCTCACGTTACTGAGATGTACTCTCGGTCCGAAATGGTTCAATAAAGCGAACTGACTCGGCTTGTTAGGCGCCTCGAACACCGCCACCTCCAGGCCGAACGCTTCGGCGAAACGGTCCGCCGCCTTCGCGTCGAACCGCCCACTCTCGCCGAACAGCCCCACCTC
>CAYWOT010000141.1:0-6930 GCA_964459975.1 uncultured bacterium | reverse complement strand
TTCGGTCGAGACGATAGAAGCGCTGGAAGACCTTTTCCCGGACGTCCGGCGGGAGGTGGCGCGGTCCCTTGCGGCGATGACCGGCCTCCCCTTCTCGGCGGACCACGTGATCATGACGAGCGGGGCGGCCGGAGCGCTCAACGTCGCCTTGCGCGCGCTCCTCTCCCCCGGCGATGAAGTCGTCCTCGTGGCGCCGTATTTCGCGGAGTATTTCTTCTACGTCCGCAACGCTTCGGGCGTCCCCGTCGTGGCCGAGTCCGCACCGACGTTCCGGCTCGACCCGGAAGCCGTCGGGAAAGCGCTCTCCGCCCGGACGAAGGCGATCCTCCTCAATACGCCGAACAACCCGACGGGGGCGGTGTATTCGCGGGAGGAGCTGATCGCCCTCGACCGGCTGCTCGAGGACCGGGAGCGCGCGACGGGCAGCCCCGTCTACGTCCTGTCCGACGAGCCGTACCGGAAGATCGTCTATCCGGGCTTCTCGTTCTATCCGCCGGCGGCCGCGGTACGGAACACCCTGGTGGCGTACTCCCACTCCAAGGACTTCAACGTACCGGGGGAGCGGATCGGGTACCTCGCGGTGAGCCCGCGCGCGGCGGACGCGGGCGACGTGACGGAAGGCTGCGTCTTCTGCAATCGCGTGCTGGGGTTCGTCAACGCGCCTTCGCTGCTGCAGCGCGCCGTCGCCGGCGTGCAGGACCTCGCTCCGGAGTTTCCCGTCTACCGTACGAATCGCGACACCCTGGTCGCCGCCCTGGCGGAGGCGGGGTTCGACGTGGTGCCGCCCGGGGGGGCCTTCTACCTCTTTCCGCGGGCGCCCGGCGCGGACGAGATGGAGTTCGTCGAAGCCGCCCGGGAGGAAGGCATCCTGGTCGTCCCGGGACGCGGGTTCGGCCGCGAGGGCCATTTCCGGATCGCCTTCTGCGTCTCCCCGGAAACCGTGACCGCTTCGCTTCCCGCCTGGAAGCGGCTCGGCGCGACGTTCTTCCCGGGATCCGGAAGTCGGATTCCCCGATGAAGATCCCGTTCCGGCCCAACGTCGCGAAGATGACGGGGTATGTTCCCGGGGAACAGCCCCGAGAGCAGGGGTTCATCAAGCTCAACACCAACGAGAATCCGTATCCGCCGTCGCCCGCCGTCCGGAGGGCCATCCTCGCCGAGGCCGGCTCGCTTCGCCTGTACCCCGACCCCGGCGCGACGAGGCTGAAAACCCGGGCCGCCCGGACCTACGGCTTCGACGTGGCGAGCGTGATCGCCGGCAACGGCTCGGACGATCTCCTCGCAATGATCGCCCGGGCCTTCGTCGGAGAAGGGGACATCCTCTGCTGCCCGACGCCGACCTACACCCTGTACGACACGCTCGTGCACATCCAGGGAGGGAGGATCGAGGCCGTGCGCTATCCTCCGGACTACTCGCTGCCGGCCGGGCTCGGCGCGAAGCGGGCGAAGGTCACGATCGTAGCCAATCCGAACTCGCCGTCCGGGACGGCCGTTCCGCCGTCCGCGCTCGCGGCCCTGGCCGACCGGGTGCGGGGGGTGCTCGTCATCGACGAGGCCTACGTGGACTTTGCTGACGAGACGGCGCTGTCGCTCGCGCGGGACAAAAAGAACGTGATCGTCCTCCGGACGCTGTCCAAGTCGTTCTCCCTCGCCGGAATGCGGATCGGTCTGGGCTTCGCCCACCCCGCGATCATCGAGGGGCTGAACAAGGTCCGCGACTCCTACAACCTGAGCCGACTCGCCATCGCCGCGGGGGAGGCCGCCCTCGCGGACGCCGGATGGATGCGGAAGAACGCCGCGAAGATCCGCAGGACCCGGGCCGCGCTTCTCGCGGCGCTGCCGGCGCTGGGCTTCTCCCCCTACCCGTCGCAGAGCAACTTCGTCCTGGCCGAGCGCACCGGTGGAGGGTCCGCCCGGTCGATCTACACGGAGCTTGCGCGAAAGAAGATCCTGGTGCGGTACTTCGACACGCCCCGGCTGGCCGGATGCCTGCGCATCACCGTCGGAACCGACGCCGAAATCGAGGCGCTCCTCGCGGCCCTCCGGACGCTCAGAGGCGGATCGTCCAGTTCCCGCCGGACGGGGGATTGATCCAGGCGACGACGGGCTCGCCGTTGCGGACGCGCAGCGCCTGGAAGCAGTACTCCACGACGCTCCCCGAGGGACCGTAGACGAACCCCTCGAACGTCCGCGGAAGCGGATGAGCGGCGAGGGCGGCGATTCGCGCGCGCAGATACGCGTCCCGGTCCGCCGCATGGAAATAGTCGACCGCCCTTGCGTCCCCGGACCCGAACTTGCGGAGCTCCATCTCGGTGATGTTGGAAGCGGCCCACGACGGCTCGCCCCACACCATGCGCGCGCAGACGATGTCCCCCTCTTCGTCCCGGACGGTGATCCGGGCGCAGTTGATCTTGTCGGCGATCGGAGCGGCGCCCCCGTCCGGGACGTGGTACAGGAAATACGGCATCGGGCGGTCTTTGAGGACGGAAAGCGCCCGGGGGATCTCCACGACCGGGGGGTTCCCGTCCACGATCGCCACGCCGGCGCGGCAAAGCGAAACCGAGGGCTTCTTCCGCATGGCGCCGAATCCGAACCGCACGATTCCCGTCCGCGGCTCGTCCGGACGAAGCGGAAGCGCGAGGCGGAACGTTCCCCAACCCCCCGCCGGCGGGGCGTTCCCCCCCCCCTCCTCCGCGATCTCGCCGGCGTCGCCGCCGGCCGAACCGTCCGGGAGCACCACCTCGTAGGCGGGGGAAAACCACTCCCGGCCTCCCGCGACGGTCGAGAAGAAGTAGCGCACCCGCAGCGGGCGCTCCTCCGCCGGCCTGGGGAGCATCAGCTGGACCTCCCGGACCCCCGGCGCCCCCGAGGGCGCGACGACCTCGGTGGCGCGCGCCAGGACGACTTCCGGATGGCCCTCGGCCGCGGCGGTGTAGTGGATCAGGACCAGGTCGGGACGGTCGGCCCCTTCGTGAAAGGAGCGGCGCAACGTATACATGATGGTCTCCCCGTCATTCGTACCCGAGCCGTTCGAGGTCGTGTTCGTCGAGTCCGAAATAGTGCCCGATCTCGTGGAGCAGCGTTTTCCGGATCTGGTCGGCGAGTTCCCGCGGATCCGGGAACGCGCGTTCGAGAGGCCGCCGGTAGACGGAGATCGTGTCGGGAAGCGCTCCGGAGTCCAGCACGGAGCGCTCCGGCAGGGGGATGCCGTGGTAGAACCCGTAAAGGGCATCCCCGGAGGGGAGCTCGAGGTCGTCCGCCAGCCACTTCGGCGGCCGGTCCTCCACAACGATCGCCACGTTGTGGAGCGCTTCGCGGAACCGTTCCGGAAGATCGTCGATGGCCTGCCGGAGGACCCGGTCGAACGCGGCCGGCGAGGTCCGTCGCCTCATCGCACCCCCCACCCGTGCTCTCGGTCGGCCTTCTACAGAAGATTGTATCCCAAATGCCGGCGGGATGAAGCTTCAAAGCCCTGCGGGTTATTCCGAACGGCGCCGGAAGCGGGCGGCGCGGAGGGTGTCTTCCACGATCTTGTCCGCGACCTCTTCCGCCTGCACGCGGTACGTCCCTTCGCGGACCATTTTCCGGAGGCGCGCGAGCCGTTTCCCGGCGGCGCCGCCCGAATCCGGAGGCGTACCGCCGGGCGGGCTTTGGACGGATTTCCGCATGAATTCCTTATCGGCGGAAACCGGGAAAACTTTACCCCGGACGCGGGGAAGATTGACCTTCCGCCCCGCGACTGCCCGAAGGTACAATGGTTCCCGATGAACAAGACCCTCCTGATCGCCGAAGACGACGAAGACATCCTCGACCTGCTCCGGAACGCATTCTCCCGCCCGGACGTCTCCGTCCACCCGGCCCGCACCGGGACCGAGGCGATCGACCTCATCGACCGGCACGACATCGACGTCGTCCTGACGGACCTCGTGATGCCCGGAGTGGACGGCCTCGCGGTCCTGGCCCACGCCAAAGAGCGTCTCGCCAACTGCGAAGTGGTCCTGATGACGGGATACGCAACGGTGGAGAACGCCGTCCAGGCCATGAAGCTCGGGGCGTTCCACTACATCACGAAGCCGTTCAAGGTGGTCGAAGTGGTCCACCTCGTCGACCGGGCGCTCGAACTGACCGAGGTGAAAAAGGAGAACCTCCACCTCAAGCAGGAAGCCATGGGGCGGTACCGGCTGGAAAACATCATCGGAATCAGCGATCCGATGCGGCAGGTCCTGTCGCTGGTCTCGAAAGTGGCGCGCACCGACTCGACCATCCTCATCCTGGGAGAAAGCGGGACGGGAAAGGAACTCGTCGCCCGCGCCGTCCACTGCAACAGCGAACGGGCCGAGCGGATGCTCGTTCCAGTGAACTGCTCCGCGATCCCCGCGGACCTCCTGGAAAGCGAGCTCTTCGGACATGTGCGGGGGGCATTCACCGGGGCTCACGCGGCGCGCGCGGGCCGGTTCGAAACGGCGCACCGGGGCACGATCTTCCTGGACGAGATCGGCGAGATGAGCCGCCCCCTCCAGGCGAAGATCCTCCGGGTCCTTCAGGGGCAGTCCTTCACTCCGGTGGGCGGAACGAAATCGGTGACCGTCGACGTCCGCGTCATCGCCGCGACGAACAAGGACCTCGAACAGGAAATCGCCGCAGGCCGCTTCCGGCAGGACCTCTATTTCCGCCTCAACGTCATCCCGATCCGTCTCCCCCCGCTCCGGGAGCGCGTCGAGGACGTCCCGGTCCTCGCCGGGCATTTCCTTGAAAAATTCGCCCGGGTGAACGGACGCCGGGTCGACGGAGTCCGGCCCGACGCCATGGAAGCGCTGCAGCGGTACCGCTGGCCCGGAAACGTCCGGGAACTCGAGAACCTCGTGGAGCGGTTCGTCGTTCTGTCGCGGGGCGGATGGCTCGAGATGAAGGACCTTCCCCCGGCGATGCTGCCCGCGGGAGGCCGGGCCGGTGGCGCGGCCGCGCCGCGGAACGACGGCATCGATTTCCGCAAGGCGCGGGCCGAATTCGAGAACGAGCTCATCCGTCAGGCCCTTACGCGCTGCCGGGGGAACCGGAACCGGGCCGCCGCCTTCCTGGGCCTGAAACGGACGACCCGCCTCGAAATGCTCAAGCGGAAGGGATTGAATGGCCCTTAATTGTCAGGAGTGAGGCCACCGGACATTTTTTTGACACCCACGGGAAGTACCCTCCGCCGGCACCAAAGAAAAATCTCCTTTTCTTTCAAAAGCTTATAAACAAAGACGCTCCGGCATACATATTGCTCCCGTCCTGAACATCCCTTTTTTTTCAGGGTATTTCGTAGAAGGGAGGGACACGATGGGACGCAATCCCGCACTCGGGAGTCCGGACCGTCTTCCCGCAAAGCCGCCGCCCTTTTCCGACCGGGAGGCTCTGGTCCACGAATTCCTTCCGGAAATCCGATATCACGCCAGCGCCATGAAACTGCGCCTCCCGCCGAATATCGAGACCGACGACCTCGTCGGCTCGGGCGTGGTGGGGCTTCTGGATGCCGCCGACAAGTTCGACTCCACCCGCGGGATCAAGTTCAAGACCTACGCCGAGTTCCGCATTCGCGGGGCGATGCTCGACTACCTGCGGGAGATGGATTGGTTTTCGCGCGCCGCGAGGCAGAACGCCAACCGCCTGGAGGGCGTCTACGCCCGGCTGGAAGGCATCCTGGGGCGGCCTCCCGAGGAAGAAGAGGTCGCCGCGGAGCTCAAGATCACGGTCGCGGAGCTTCGGAAGCAGCTCGCCCTGTTCTCCGGGCTCTCGGTCCTCTCCCTGGACGAACCCCTCGACGACGGGAACGGGACCACCGCCGGGGTCCACCGGGCCATCGCCGAAGCCGCCAAGAACGACGCGCGCGCGGAGGAAAGCCTGCGCGACTTGAAGGAGGTGCTCGCGAAGGCGATCGACCTTCTTCCCGAGCGGGAGAAGCAGCTCATCGCCCTGTACTATCACGAGGAGCTGTCGATGAAGGAGATCGCGGCGATCTTCGGACTGGGAGAGCCGAGGATCTGCCAGCTGCACGCGCAGGCCGTGCTGCGGCTCCGGGGAAAGCTCAAGTTCCAGTTCGGGAAATAACGGAAAAGGGCCTCCGGAACGGACGGGTCACCCTTCCGGGAGCTTCTCCTCCCCGCTGCGCAGGGAGCCGATCCTCGCGCGGAACCGTTCGATATCGCGCACCGATTCCATATACTTGGCCTGGGCGTTGTCCAGGTGCCGCCCGAAAATCCGGAAATCGTCCGCGAACCGCTCGAAGTCCTTTCCGACCCGTTCGAGCAGATCCTGGATCTCGCGCGTCTTCTGCTCGATCTTGAATCCCCGGAACGCGAACGCGAGCGCCTGCAGGTAGGCGAAAAAGCTGTTCGGCGAGGTCGGAATCACCTGGAGCTTCAAGAGCTGTTCGTGGAGCGCCCGGTTCCGGAGAAGCAGATAGTAGATCGATTCCGCAGGGACGAAGAGGAACGCGAAGTCGAGCGTTCTGGGCGGCCGGATGTACTTGGCGCGGATCGATTCGGCCTGCGTCAGCACGTCCCGCGCGAAAGCCTTCTCGACGTCCTTGCGGAATGCCTCGTCCCCTTCCCCTTCCAGGAGCGGCATGGCGTTGGCCATCGGGAACTTGGCGTCGACGCAGACGAACCGGCTCCGGTCCGGGCGCACGAAGACCGCGGCGTCCGCCCGCTCCCCCCATTCCATCTGATACTGCAGCTCGAACATCTCCGTCTGCGAGCCGAACAGGTCGGAGAGCATCTGCGACAGCGTGAGCTCCCCGAACGCCCCCCGGGCCTTCGGCTGCGTGAGGAGGACGTTGAGCTGCCCGATGTCGCGGGAGAGCAGGACCATCTGCCCCGTCGCCTGCCCCAGCTCCTTGAGGTGGGACGCGACCTGGTCGAACCCCTTGACGTTCCGGTCCGCCGTCTCGGA
>CAYWOT010000140.1:0-6947 GCA_964459975.1 uncultured bacterium | reverse complement strand
GAGCTCGACGGGGACGGGTTTCTCCGGATCACCGACCGGAAGAAGGACATCCTCGTGACCTCGGGGGGGAAGAACGTCGCTCCCCAAAACGTGGAAACCGTGCTCCGCAACGACCGGTTCATCAGCCAGGCCTTCGTGTACGGCGACCGGCGGAAGTACCTGACGGCGCTGATCACGCTGTCGATCGAAGAGATCGAAAAGTGGGCGGAGCGCCACGGCATCCCGGAACGGGACCCGGCCCGTCTCGCCGCCGACCCGGCCGTGGAGGCGATGATGCGCGGGCGCATCGAGAGGCTGAACCAGAAGCTCGCATCGTTCGAGCAGATCAAGAAATTCGTCCTGCTGGGCGCCGACTTCACGCAGGAAACGGGGGAGCTCACCCCTACGCTCAAGGTGAAGCGCGAGGCGATCCTCCGGAAGTACGGGCCCATGCTCGACGCGCTGTACGGCGATGACTGACGTTCCGTTGCCCCTTACCATCCCCGAGATCAACGACATGTCCGAACGGGAGCGCGAGGCGCTGCTTTCGCTCCTCGTCCCGCCGCGCCTCCTGGCGATGCTCGGCATTGCCCCGGGGACGTACCGGAACGAGCGCGGGGTGAGGTGCGTGAAGTTCGTCTGTCCGCCGCGGATGCCGTTCTTCCAGGTCGAGGTGCGGCGGAGCCCGGAGGACCGGGATCCGGCGTATTTCCTCGACGTCGGGAATTCGTCCTTCGGGCAGGGGGAGATCTCGTTCGTCATCGTGAACGACCCGGATGGCGAACGGTTCGACATCGACGTCGACGAGCACGGGCAGGACACCTACTTCGGGACGGCGCGGCGGAACATTCCCGAGGAGATCCGGGCGATGAAGGCGGGTCTCGCCCCCGGCCAGGTGCGGCGGGGGCTCAAGGCGATGCAGGATCTCGTCGCCTGCTGGGAAACCTTCTTCGGGCGGATCGGCCACCGGTTTTTCTTCCTGGATCCCCTGGCCTACAATAGTGCCGTCCTCTACGAGAGGAACGGCTTCCAGTACGTGCACGGAGGTGAAAGGATGAGGGGGATTGACCGGGAGTTCCGGCCGGGCGGCGTCCTGTTCGCCCGGCTGGACGGAAGCACGCCGTTCCGGATGCCCGGACAGGAGAAGACGGTGCGCGGAAGAAGCTGGGCGATCCACGACGGGATCCTCGACGATCCGTGGGAGGGCCCGAAGATGTACCGGCCGATCGGGTCCCCCGCGAAGGTTTCCACGTTCACGGGGGAGGGATATTGATGACCCGGTCGGTGCCGCTGGTCCTGGCCCTTCTCCTCGTGCCCGCCTTGGCCCGGGGCGCGCCGGAGTCGCGCCCGAAGATCTTCCTCGAGAAGAAGATCTTCGCGGAGACGACCGCGGGGCGAACCAGCTACTACGAAGTGCACACGGTCTCGGAGGGGGAGACCCTCTGGAGGATCCTTCAGGAGAAATCTCCCCTGTTTCCTTCCGACTACTCTACGCTGCTCCGGGAGTTCCGGAGGGCCAACCCGAAGGTGGCAGATCCGGGCATGCTCGTGCCCGGCCAGAAGATCCTCGTTCCTTCCGGCGTCGGCATGAAGGCCGCGCGCCTCGTCGAGAAGGGCGAGACGGTGGCGTACCGGGTCAAGGAGGGCGATTCGCTCACGAAGATCCTGACGGCCCGGGGCGTGGCGCGCAAGGAGCTCGCCCGGTACGTGGAGACCGTCAAGGAGCTGAACGACTCCGTGCACGACGTGAACGTCATCTACGCCGGCAAGACGATCCTGCTTCCCACCGACAAGTACTACGAGGCGGCGGCCGGGTCGCCGTCGGGGCCCCGGACCGCCTCGTCCGCGACTCCGCCTTCCAAGCCGCCACCGGCTCCCGAGGCCCCTGCAGCTCCTGCCGCTGCTGCGCCCGCGATGGCGTTGACGCGGGAGGCCCCGCCGGTGCCGGGGGCGGAGGCGCTCGCCCCGGCGAAACCGGAATCCCAGCTTGCGGTCCCGGCCGCGCCGGTCCCGCCGGCGGCGTCGGTCATGACCGTGCCGAACGCCGACAATACGGCGCCGCCTGCGCCCCTTCCGGCGAAACCGTCCTATCGCGGACTGCTGTCGGACGTGGTCCGGGGGCTCGGGGAGACGTGGGTGGACCAGGGAACGTTGTACCTGCCCCTCCCCACCGGCGGAGAAGTCGTCCTCAATCTCGACGAGTATCCCGTGGTCCGCTTTTCCGGGGGGATCCAGGCGCTGATCGATTTTCGCGGCGCGCTGCCCGAGGACGTCCGCCGCGTGATCACGGAGACGTGGAAGAATTACCGGGTGGTCTCGATGGACGGCGCGGCCGGTCCCGAGGAAATGATCGACCGCCTCCTGCGCGCCTCCGGATACCATTCCGTCCGGGGGGGGCTCGCTCGCCCGCCGGTGATCGGGGAACAGGTGTCCGTCGCCCTTCCGGCGCGCTGGGTGATCCTCAAGACGAGCCAAAGCCTCTTGAGCGGCGAGATCATCCTCGTCAAGAAGGTTCCGGAGAAGCCGGGGCGGGAGCTGTCGGCCGTCCTTCGGTATGCCGAGAAGGTGGGGATCCGGGTGGTTCCGTACGCGTTCGATCCCGCGGCGAACGAGGGGTTCGTGGTGGGCATCGAACCGCCGCCTGCGGATTCGGCGGCGGCGGGGCCGGTCCTTGCGCCCCGGGGCTTGAAGGCGCTGGACGATTCGCTCGCGCTCCTCGGCATCCCGGCGTCGGCGGAGAAACGGATCCGCATCGGCGGGGCCGGCCAGTCGTTCCTGTTGACGGTGCAGCCGGACCGGACCTTCGAAGCGGGTGGCGCGCGGTACGTGGTGGACTCGGGACGGATGTCTCCCGCCCTTCTGACGATCGTTCGCAACTCCGGCTACCGGGTCTTCCCCGTCGGCACCGATGAGCCGGTCCGCTCGATCCTCCGCCGACTGTTTCCCATCGCCCGGTTCCCCGTCGAAGACAGGAAGGACGATCTTCTGGCGGGAGGAAAGGACGCGGGCTTCGAGGTCCGCGCGACCGGGACCTTCCTCCTGTCTCCGGAATGGCTGGCGAAGCGCAACGATCGCGAAGCGGTTCTCGTCCGTGGGAAGGTGCATTCCGCCACCAAGGAGCTCCTGAGGGAAATCGGTGTGGAAATCGTGGAGTGGTAGCCGTACGATGGACCATGGGGTGCTTTCTTCGGGTAGCGGGACCACCGGCATGGTCGGATCGAATGCAGTGAAGCCGGGCAGGCGCGCCGCCGACACCCGGGCCAGGGGGTCGCTGTTCGGATCGGCCGGGTTTCGGCCTCACGTCGTCATCGTTCTGGCGGTTCTGACGCTCACCGTCCTGGTGGTGGGGTTCCGGATCGCGCAGAATTCGGGGCTTCGGCGGGTGGAGACGCTCGTGCAGGCGGCCCAGGGGATGTTCGTGCGCTTGCCCGCGGCGGACGCGGGCAAGCGGGACCCCGCAGGGATCGAAGCGCAGATCCTGGCGTGGACCGGAGTCCGCGTCGTCCTTCCCCGGGACGAGCAGTTGTTCGCGTACGAAGGGGCCACGCGGGCGAAGATCGGACGCAGGAAGGTGGCGGCGGTCCGGTTGTCGTTCGCGGGGGACCCGTACCTTCTTCTGGTCCTGCACAGGGACCGGCTGGAAGTGGCGCGGGATGCCGATTCCCTGTTTTTGCGGAGCGGGTTCCTCTCGGGCGAGAAGGACCGGATATCGTTCGTATTCTGGGAGCGGGGCGGGGCTGCGTACCTGGTCGTGACGAGCGCGGCGCTGGAGCGCGCGTTCGACCTCGTCAGGCGGTACTTCAGCTGACCTTCGGGATCCCTCTGTCGGGAACCCCGAACCGAAGGAGACGCCATGCTGGTCGCCAGGAGAATGATGCGGAACCCGGTGGTCGTGGACGAAGACGACTCCATGAAGACGGCGATGGATGTCCTGAAGGAGCGGGGAATCCGGCATCTTCCGGTGGTGAAGGCGGACAAGCTGGTGGGAATCGTGACCGAGCGGGACATCAAGCAGGCGTCTCCTTCTTCCGCGACGGCGCTGGAGATCCGGGAGATCTACTATCTCCTGGACAAGGTCAAGATGAAGCAGATCATGACGCGCAGGCCCTACACGGTATCCCCGGCCGATACGATCGAGGAAGCGGCGCTCCTGATGCGGGAGAAAAAGATCGGATGCCTCCCCGTCGTCGAGGGGGGGAAGCTCGTCGGCATCCTGACCGAGACCGACATTCTCGACGCGTTCCTCGACGCGATGGGGGTCGGGGGAGCCGGCTACCGGATCGAGGTGGGCCTGCCGGACCAGCCGGGCGTGCTCCTCGAGGTGCTCAAGCTTTTCGCGGATTTCGACAGCAAGATCGTGTCCGTGGCCACCTCGTCGCACCCCGAGCCGGACCGGAAGATCCTGATCCTGCGCGTCGTCACGAAAAATTACAAGGTGCTCAAGGCGGCGTTAAAGAAAAGCGGGTACGATATCGTCTCGGCCGATTGACGGGGCGGCGCGGAACCGGAACGCCCCGCGCGGCATCCTATAACGGATGGCCGGTCGGCGATCACGAGGAGGTGGAGCGGCAATGAGAGAGGACGTGGAGAAAGTCCTGGGACAGATTCGCCCGGCCCTGCAGGCCGACGGGGGCGATGTGGAGCTGATCGACGTCGAAGGCGGAGTGGTGCGCGTACGGCTGACGGGCGCGTGCGGCGGATGCCCAATGGCGGTCATCACGCTCAAGAACGGGATCGAGGCGCAGCTCAAGGAAGCCATTCCCTCGATCGACCGGGTCGAATCCGTCTAGACGGCCGAATGCTTCAAGGGGCGCTCGGGCGGCGCGGCCGGATCGCGCCGGTCCGGCGGCCCCGCGGCGCACGCCGATTCCCGAACGGATCGCGGCGGGAGAGCAGACGAAAGGCGCTGCTTTCCCGCCGTTTTTCTCGGCAGCGCTTCCCGCGCCGCTCCTCTTTTTTAGAGGAGTTTTTGTACTTCGCGGTCGAAGGTGTCCCGGTCGACGGCTCCGATGTGCACTTCCCGGATCGTTCCGTTCCGGGCGATGAAGAATGTGGTGGGCAGGGCCGTGACTCCGCCGTACGCGCGCGCCGTGGCGGAGTCTCCCCTGAGGATCCGGTAGTCGATCTGGTGCCGCGCGACGAACGCCGCGAGATGTTCGCCGGTGTCGTCGTCCAGCGAGATCCCCACCAGTTCGAAACCGCGGTCCTTGTATTTGTTGTACACCTCGACGAATCCCGGGATCTCTTCGCGGCAGGGCGGACACCAGGTGGCGAAAAAGTTGATCACCAGCGGTTTCCCCCGGAGGCTGGAGGAGTGGACGACGTTGCCGTCGACGTCCGTAAGAGAGAACGCCGGGGCCGTCGAGGCGGACGACGAGCGTGCGGCGGTCGTCTCTTCCGCGGAAGATGTCCCCCGGCCGGCGAAACGGTACAGGAGAGCCGCGCCGGCGAAGGCCAGGACGAAAGCGGCGGCGAGCACGGCAATGGACCGTCTCATCGGCAACCCTCCGTGCATGCGTCGATTTGCGGACGCGGGACGCGGGTGTCGCCTTTCGGCTGGAACGCAGGCACCGCGTCTCCGAAAAGTTCGCAGTATACTAAGTAGTGTAGTGCATGCCCGGCCCGACGTCGACCGGCCTGCGGATGCAACGGGGGAGAGCACGCCGCTTCCGCGGTCAACATGCCGGGGAAAGCGGCGGGAACCGGTCGGGGAGGGGGCGGCGCCGGGCGGTCCTTGGAAGGAAAGACGGTACGCCGGGGACGACGCGATTTCCGAATGCGGAGGGAAAGCGCAGATGACGGAATGGACCGTGGAAGAGGTGTTGCGTCTGGCTCTCAAGCTGGAAATGGACAATTTCACCGAGTACAGGAAGGCGTCGGACGAAACGGGAAATCCGGCGGTCCGGGCGATGTTCCGGTTCCTGGCGGACGAGGAGAAAACCCACATCCGCCTCATCCGCGAGAAGATGGCCGAATTCCAGGTAAAGGAGTAGGGAGGGTTCGATTGGCGCGCATCTTCTTCGACCACATCTCGACGACGCCGCTCGACCCGCGCGTGCTCGAGGCGATGATGCCGTATCTCACGGAGTGGTACGGCAACCCGTCGTCCCATATCCACGACCAGGGGCAGGAGGCCGTGAAGGCCGTCGACGCCGCCCGGGCGAAGGTCGCGGGACTTGTGCATGCGAAGCCCGACGAGGTGATCTTCACGTCCGGCGCCACCGAGGCGAACAACCTGGCGATCAAGGGGGTGGCGGAGGCGCTCGAGGCGAAGGGGAAGCACCTGGTGGTGTCCGAGGTGGAGCACTTCTCCGTGCTGAACGCCCTTCTGCCTTTGCGCCGCCGAGGTTTTGCGGTGACGACCGTCCGGACGGACCGCGACGGCAAGGTCGATCCGGACGATGTCCGGAGGGCCATCCGTCCGGACACCGTGCTCGTCTCGGTGATGCACGCCAACGCGGAGATCGGGACGATCGAGCCGATTGCGGAGATCGGACGGATCGCCAGGGAGCGCGGCGTGCTCTTCCATACGGACGCGGCGGCTTCCGCCGGGCACATTCCGCTCGACGTGGACGCGGCGGGCGCGGACCTGGCGACCCTCTCGGCGCACAACGTTTACGGTCCGAAGGGGATCGGGGCGCTGGTGGTGCGGGAGGGCGTCCGGATCGAGGCCCAGATCGAAGGCGGCTTCCAGGAACGGGGCTACCGGGCCGGCACGGAGAACGTGCCGGGCATCGTCGGGATGGGCCGGGCGGCCGAGATCGCCTCCGAGGAGATGACCGACTGGGCGTCCCGCCTTCGCGGCCTGGGAAAGAGGCTCCGGGACGGCATCGCCTCGTCCGTGGAGCACCTCCACTTCACGGGGCACCCCGAGGATCGCCTTCCCGGCCACGTCAGCTTCTGGGTCGAGTACGCGGAGGGCGAGTCGCTGCTGCTGTTCCTGAACGTCCAGGGCGTGATGGCGGCGT
>CAYWOT010000139.1:0-6976 GCA_964459975.1 uncultured bacterium | reverse complement strand
CATCGCGCTGGGCCTCGAGAAGGCCGGCATCCCCGTCGACCGCAGGATGGTCCTGCTGGCCGAGCCGATCAAGCAGATCGGCGAGTACAAGGTTCCGGTCAAGGCGGGGACCGGCATCGTGCCCGAGGTCTCGGTCACCGTCGTGGCCGAATAGCAGGCCCGGCCCGGGGGGAACGTCCACATGGGCGGTTCGCGGCTGACGTCCCAGGGCACCGCAGAGACCTCTCTGCTCAAGGTCCCGCCGCACAGCATCGAGGCGGAGCAGGCCGTGCTCGCCTCGGTCCTGCTCAACAACGACCTGCTGAACGACGTGGTGGAAGTCTTGCGCCCGGACGACTTCTATCAGGGCGCCCATCGAACGCTGTTCTCCGCGATGCTCGAGCTCTACGAGCGCGGCCGCGCGATCGACCAGCTCACGCTCGGCGAAGCGTTGAGCTCGCGGGGTGCGGCCGACGACGTGGGCGGGATTTCGTACCTCTCCGAGCTGATCCAGAACATTCCGACGACCGCGAACGTCGCAGACTACGCGCGGCTGGTGAAGGAGAAGGCGATCCTCCGAAAGATGGTCGCCGTGGCCCAGCAGATCGCGAACGCCGCCTTCCAGGGGGTGGGCGAGGTCGACGACTTCCTCGACAAGAGCGAGCAGGCGATCTTTTCGATCGCCGAAGAGAAGATCAAGCCCTCCTACTACTCGATGTCCGAGATGGGCAAGGAGGCGATGCAGGAGATCGAGAAGCTCTACGAGAAGAAGGAGCTGATCACGGGGGTTCCCTCCGGCTTCCGGGATCTCGACCGGCTTACGGCGGGATTTCAGCGCTCCGACATGGTCGTCATTGCGGCCCGCCCCGGGATGGGCAAGACCGCCTTCTGCCTGAATGTCGCGCTCCACGCCGCGCTGCGGAACGGGCTGCCCGTTGCGATCTTTTCGCTCGAGATGAGCCGTCAGCAGCTTGCGCTGCGCATGATCTGTTCGGAAGCGCGGGTCAACTTCCAACGGCTGCGGACCGGGTACCTGGCCCAGGACGAGATCAACCGGATCGTGGCGGCGGTGGGAAGGCTCTCGGAGGCGCAGATCTACTGCGACGATTCCGGGATGCTCTCCGCCCTGGAACTGCGGGCGAAGGCGCGGCGCCTCAAGAAGGACAAGAAGATCGGACTTCTCGTCGTCGACTACCTTCAGCTCATGCGCGGATCGACGACGCGCGGCGGGCAGGACAACCGGGTCCAGGAGATCTCCGAGATTTCGCGATCGCTCAAGGCTCTCGCCAAGGAGCTCGACGTGCCCGTCCTCGCCATCTCCCAGCTCAACCGGGGCGTGGAGAGCCGGACCGACAAGCGCCCGCAGATGTCCGACCTGCGGGAGTCGGGGGCGATCGAACAGGACTCCGACCTGATCCTGTTCATCTACCGGCAGGAGATGTACGACAAGGCCGACACGCCCGAGGACAAGAAGGGGACCGCCGAGCTCATCATCGGCAAGCAGCGCAACGGCCCGATGGGCACGGTCTCCCTCACCTTCCTGGACCAGTACACCCGCTTCGAGGACATGGCCCGGGACTACGACTAAGTTCTGTAATTCTCAAATACGGGCACGTAATCCGAGGTACTGCGGGCGAGCATCGCCCGACAACTCAGCCTCGACGACGTTGCGCCTTCCGACAAGGTAAGAAGGGTAGGTTGCCGTACTTGGGAAACGGTGTACCTAGGTCCTCGGCGGCCCCGGGACGCCCGGCGGGGCGTAAAGGGTCCAGCGGCCTTCCCGGGAGGGAAAACCCGCGGCGAGCGACCGTTCGAGCACGGTCTTCGCGGCATGGACGGCCTCCGGAAGCGCGTCTCCCGCGGCGAGCCGGGCCGCGAGCGCCGCCGCCAGGGCGCACCCCGTGCCGTGCGCGTCGCGCCGGGGAAGCCTGCGTTCCGGGGGCAGGAGCGTGACCGCCCCGTCCCGGCACAGGATGTCGACGCCGCGCTTCGCGGGCCACGGGAAGTGTCCTCCCTTCAGGACCACGGACGCTCCGGTCGCCGCGGACAGCTCCGCCGCCGCGGCGACAGCGTCGCGGAACGCCTCGACCTTCCGGTCCAGGATCTTCTCGATCTCGGGGAGGTTGGGCGTCAGGACCGTGGCGTGGACCAGGAGCTTCCGGTAGGCGGGAAGGGCGTTCGCCGCGAGGAGCGGCGCGCCGGACGACGACCGCAGCACCGGGTCGAGAACGACCGGGATGCCGCGGCCGGCGGCGAGAAAGCGGAGCAGACCTTCCGCGGCCGCGCGGGTTCCGACCATGCCGATCTTGACGGCCCCCAGCCGGAAGCTCTGCGCCGCGCAGGCGAGCGACCGCTCCACGGCCGAGCGCGAAAGGGGAACGACCCGGTCGAAGGAGGCCGTCGTCTGGATCGCGAGGCAGGACGGTACGGCGGCGGCGTACCCTCCCGCCGCATGCACCGCCTTGGCGTCCATCACGACGCCGGCTCCGCCGGTGGGATCGAACCCCCCGACGACCAGGGTGACCGCCGGCCGGGAGCCGCGCTCCGCGCTCATCGGGACTTCGGCCTTCCGGTGCGGAGGGACAGGGCCGACACCTTCTTCCGCAGCGTGTTCCGGTTGATCCCCAGGATTGCCGCGGCCTTGACCTGGTTTCCGCCCGTCGCTTCCAGGATGATCTTGAGGAGGGGCTTCTCGATCTGGCGGAGAAAATAGCCGTGGAGGTCGCTCTCGCTTTCGATCGCCGGCCCGAGCCGCCCCACGAAGTCGCGGACCCTCTCCTCGATCACCTGCTCCAGGGGAGCCGAGGCGAGATCGGGCGCGCCGTCCGCCCGCGCCAGCTCCCGCGACACCTCGTCCCGCCGCAGCAGCTTTCCCGTGGAAACGACGGCCAGCCGCTGCACGAAATTCTCGAGCTCCCGGACGTTCCCTTTCCAGTGGTGCGCCGCCACCGCCTCCAGGGCTTCCTTCGAGAACGACTTGGGCGGCCGGGACAGGATCGAGCAGTACTTCTGGAGAAAGAAGTCCGCGAGCAGCGGGATGTCCTCCCGCCGCTCCGCCAGCGGGGGCACCCGGATCGGAAAGACGTTGAGGCGGTCGAAGAGGTCTTCGCGGAACCTGCCGTCGGCGACTATCCGCCGAAGGTCGCGGTTCGTGGCCGCGATGACGCGCCCGCGGAATTTCCGCGTCTGGTTCGATCCCAACCTGGAAAATTCGCGTTCCTGGAGCACCCGGAGCAGCTTCGCCTGGAGGTCGGTGGGAACGTCTCCGACCTCGTCTAGGAAGAGCGTACCTCCCGAGGCCGCTTCGAGCTTTCCCTCGCGGGCGGCCTCCGCGCCGGTAAAGGCCCCTTTCTCGAAGCCGAACAGCTCCGCTTCCTGCAGGTCCCGCGGGATCGCCGAGGCGTTGACCGCCACGAAGCGGCCGTCGGGGGTGCCGAGTTCGTGGATGCAGCGCGCCACGAGTTCCTTGCCCACGCCCCGGTCGCCCGACAGGAGCACGGTCGCGTCGGAATCCGCCACCTTCCCGACGCCGAGAAAGACGTCCAGGATCGCGCGGCTGCGCCCCACGATCCGCGCCGATTTCCACTCCTCGGCGTCGTCCGCCCGGAAGGGCTGCTCCCGCGAGGAGGTCTCCTTGCGGACGCTGCGCAGCTGGTTCTCTATCTCGACCTGGTCTACCGGGTTCGTGAGAAACTCCGCCGCCCCGGCGCGTGTGGCGCGGGCGGCGACTTCCGGGCGGCGCACGGCCGTCATGATGAAGAACCGGGTGGGGGACCGCCTCGCCTGGACCTGCTCGAGGACCTCGATGCCCTCCATACCGGGCATGCGGATGTCGATGAAGGCCGCCGCGTACACATTGCGGGCCAGGAGAGCGAGCGCCTTCTCCCCGTCCTCGGCCAGGTCCGGGGCGAACCCCATCCCCGCGACCGTCTTCCGGAGGACCCAGCGGATGCTCTCGTCGTCGTCGGCGATGAGAACTTTCTTCACGGGCCTGTCTTTTTCCCGAACGTTACTGGAAGAGATATTTTAACCGTCGTTCCGCCGCCCCGCACGGACTTTATTTCCATTTTGCCTCCGTGCCGCGAGACGGCCTGCCTCGCCATCACCAGTCCCAGCCCCGTCCCTTTCGCCTTGGTCGTGTAGAAGGGCAGGAAGGAACGGCGCATCTCGTCGGCGGACATCCCGACGCCGTCGTCCGCGATGAGGACCTCCACGAAGGACCGCATCCTGCCGCGCGTCCGGCCCCATCGGTAATCGACGTTCATCCGGGTGTGCACGCGCACGGTGCCCCGCCCGGGGATTGCCTCCACCGCGTTCTTGAGGACGTTGACGATCGCCCGAAACACGTTGTCGGGGTTGCCGGACACGTCGGGAAGGCTTGGGTCCGCCATGAGCTCGAACTCGATCTCCTTCTCCTGCGCGCGCACCTCCGCGCGCAGGAGCTCCTCGGCCTCCCGGAGGATCGGGAGAATCGGGAAGGGGCGGGGCGGCGGAGGGGCCTTCCCCATCTCGAGCATCTTCTCCACGAGCTCGTTGATCCGTCCCGCTTCCCGCAGGATCAGCTGCGTTCCTTCGCGCCGTTCCTCGTCGGACGCCTCCGCCCGCAGGATCCACTGGGCCGCTCCCCGGATGCCTCCGAGGGGGTTCTTGATCTCGTGCGCGATCCCGTAGGCGAGCATCTGCATCTCTTCCGCGCTCAGGGCGGCGCGCTCCTCCTGGCCGACCAGCTCCAGGATTTCCGCGGGCTTGATCGAAAGGACGGCGCCGTTGGGCTCTCCGGCCGGGCCGGGCATCGGAGACGCGCCGATGATGACGGGGACCGTCGTGGGCGCCCGATCGCCGGGCGCCGGCGCCCGCGTCCGAGGCGGCCGCTTGAGCTCCACGTCATACCCGGTCACGGCCGCGTTGTCCTCCATGGCCTTCCGCAGGATCCGCGCGGCGCCCGGAGAACCCCGAAAGACCATCCGGTAGTGTTTCCCCGCGAACGCGCGGAACGATCCGTGGAGGATTTCCTCGGCCGCCGGGTTGATGTAGACGAGCTTGCCCGCCCCGTCGAACGCGAGGACGCCGATGTTGACGGCTTCGAGCGTCTGCTGGAAAAGGTCGCTCAAAAGAACCGCTCGACCGCCCGCCGGTAGTCCTCCCAGGTGCACACCGCGGCGAGCGTCCCCCGGAATGCGGAGGCCGCAAGCAGTCCCCGGGCATACCAGCCGAGGTGCTTCCGCATCTCCCGGATGCCGACCTCGCCCAGGCGCCGGTGCATCTCCCTTCCGTGCCGCAGGATGAGCGTCTTCCGGGCGTCCGGAGACGGCGGCCCCGCTTGCGCCCGGACCGATTCCGGCGGGACGCCCGGTCCCCGGCGGATCGCGTTGAAGATCCACGGATTTCCGAGTGCGCCCCGGCCGATCATCACGGCATCGCACCCGGTCTCCGCCGCCATGCGCCACGCGTCCTCCGGACGCCCGATGTCCCCGTTGCCGATCACGACGCGGTCGGGGAACTCGCGTTTCAAGCGCGCAATCTGACTCCAGTCGGCCTTTCCCGAGAACATCTGCCCCCGCGTGCGCGGGTGGAGGGTGACCGCCGCCGCCCCCGCTTCGAAGACCTCCCGCGCCACCGCAAGGTAGGCCTCCGCGTCCGTGCCGAAGCCGGAGCGGATCTTGACCGTCACGGGAATTCCCGCGGCGCGGACCACCCGGTCCGCGATCGCTCCGGCGAGACGCGGGCGCGCGAGCAGGGCGGCGCCGGCGCCGCCGGTTGTGACCTTCCGGACCGGGCAACCCATATTGATGTCCACGAAATCGAAGCCGCGCCGGCGGATTTCCACGGCCGCGGCGGCCATCTCCTCGGGCGCCGCGCCGAACAGCTGCGCCCCTACGGGGCGCTCTTCCTCCGCGTACTCGAGGTACCGCGCGGTCCGGCGAGGCTGCAGGAGCAGGGCTTTGGCGGACACCATCTCCGTGACCGTCGCGTCCGCACCGTGTTCCCGGCACAGGAGCCGGAAGGTGATGTCCGTAACCCCCGCAAGAGGAGCCAGGATCACTTTTCCGCGGAAGTCCATGACCTTCCTACTATAGCACCGCGGCCGGGACGCTGCTTCGAAGGGCCGGCTGCGTGCGGACACCGGCCGCCGCATGCGTGCCTCGGCGGCTCCGCCGAACGACCGTCGGGGTCGCCCGGATTCCCCTTGACCTGCCCCGCCGCACGTGCTATGAACTATCCGTTTTTCTCATTGCGCGGGGAAGCGAACCGGTCCTGCGCATGACTGCGTGCGCAAATCGCTCCCGGTGGAATTCTCGTCACAGTAGATATTCTTCGCACAGGAGGAGTCATGGTCGGTACCTTGCTATCGGTGGTTCTGTTCGGCCTCGTCAGGATGCGGTTCCGGGAGTCCCGGGAGCGCCGCGGCGACGCCGCCGTTCCGGTGAGCCGGATCGCCCCGAGACTGGCGGGCGGCGCGGTGCTGCTGTTCGCCGTGCTGCTCGCTTCCGTCGCTCGCGCGAGCGAGGCGGAGCTCAAGATCCCCGATTTGAGCACCGTCTCGTTTCTGGGGATGTCGGGCCACAACATGCTCCAATGGGGCCTGGTGATCTGCATCCTGGGCCTGGCCTTCGGCTTCCTGCAGTACACGCAGATCCGGAACCTGCCCGTGCACCGCGCGATGCGCGAGATTTCGGAGTTGATCTGGGAGACCTGCAAGACCTATCTGATCACGCAGGGAAAATTCCTCGCCCTCCTGTGGGCGTTCATCGCCGTAATCATGGTCGTCTACTTCTACCTCCTGCTCCATTATGCGGCGGTCCAGGTCTTCATCATCGTCGTCTTTAGCATCATCGGGATCCTGGGAAGCTACGGCGTGGCGTGGTTCGGCATCCGCATCAACACGTACGCCAATTCCAGGACCGCGTTCGCCAGCCTGAGAGGCAAGCCGTTTCCGACCATGGCGATTCCGCTGAAATCCGGAATGAGCGTCGGCATGATGCTGGTCAGCGTCGAG
>CAYWOT010000138.1:0-7033 GCA_964459975.1 uncultured bacterium | reverse complement strand
ATCCGCCGCCTGGAAATGCGGCTGTCGGGCTCCGAGGCGTCCCTTCGCTGCCTCGAGTGGGAAAACCGACAACTTCTGCGGGAAGCGGCGTTCCTGCGGAAGGTCCTCCTCGAATACGCCGATCCGCCGGAGGCGATCCGCGTGCTGATCGCCGCCTACCGGCGGGAGGCGGAGCCAAGGGAGCCGGATCGGTCTTGACCTTTTCGTATTTTAGTGGATACTAAAAAGATGGACGAGAGCGATCACCGGGATGCGACGCGCCTCTTCCGGGCGCTGTCCGTGGAGAAGCGCGTGGAGATCGTCGGCCTCCTGGCCGACCGGACGTTGTGCGTGGGGGCCCTCTCCCACCGGCTCGGAATTTCGGCTGGGGCGGTGTCGCAGCATCTGCGGATCTTGAGGGACGCGGGGATCGTGGAGCCCGACCGGCGCGGATATTTCATCCACTACCGTCTTGCGCCCGGGGCGGCGAAACGCTGCCGGGCGACCATGGCGTCGCTCTTCGGAACGGCGAAGAGGGCGAAGAAAGGAGGCCGCACATGGGTTCCGGACAGGCGAAATGCGAAAAGCCCGAGTACCTGAAGGGCAGACCCGAGGAGTGCCCGCCCGAGCAGGTGAAGAAATGCCACGGTGAGGGGAAAGATCCGGCGAAGGATCACCCGTGCGTCCCGCCGAGCGGGAAGCGGCCGTAGCCGTAACCGTCAGCGGCCTCCGGAAGAGCTACGGATCCGTCGCTGCGTTGGATGGGGTGTCGTTCGACGTGCCGGAAGGCCGCGTGTTCGGGTTCCTCGGTCCCAACGGTGCCGGCAAGACGACGACGATCCACATCCTCTGCGGTCTTTTGGATCGGGACGGGGGCGAGGTCTCCATCTTCGGCAGGGACGTCGCCCGCGACCCGGTTTTCGTGAAGGCCGGCATCGGCGTCGTGACCGATACCTCCAACCTCTATCCCGAACTCCGGTGCCGCCGGAACCTCGAATATCTGGGCGAGCTGTACGGCCTCGCGAGAGGGAAGCGCCGGGAACGCGCCGAAGAGCTGCTCCAGACGTTTGGGCTGGCGGAGAAAGCCGACGCGCCGTTCGGCTCGCTTTCGCGCGGCATGAAGCGCCGCCTGGCCATCGGAGCCTCGCTCGTGCACAGCCCGCGGGTGCTGTTCCTGGACGAACCCACGACGGGTCTCGACGTGCCGAGCGCCCGGGCCCTGCGCGGCCTGGTTCGGAACATCACGCGGGACGGAACCACGGTGTTCCTCACCACCCACAACCTCTTCGAGGCGGAGGAGCTTGCCGGAAACGTGGCGGTCCTGGTCCGCGGGCGGATTGTCGCGCGCGGGAGCGTCGACGAGATCAAGCGGCGGGCGGGAGGGGCGCGGAGCCTTGCCGTCCGGTTTTCCGGACCCGTGTCCGAAGACGGCCTGCGGAAGGCCTGTCCGACGATCCGAGGTGCTCGGCCTCAGGACGGGCACTGGCGGCTCGATGTGGTCGATCTGCATTGCGCCCTCGAACAGGTGCTGGCGTTTTGTTCGGAGCGAGGTTGCCGCATCGAGGACGTTGGCGCGAGGGACCCGACGCTCGAGGATGCGTTCGTTTCCCTGCTGGCCGATGGCGGTGGGCCGGGCGGCGGGAACCGACCATGACGCAGATCGCACGAGCGGCCGCCGTCAGCCGCAAGGATATCGAAAGCTACTACGGCAAGCCCCCGCTCGTGACATGGGGCCTGCTCTTCCCGGCCGTCCTGATCCTCGCGGTGTACCTCAAGGACCGGACGGGGTATCTCGCCGTGGCGCCCGGGATCATCGGCATGACCCTGCTGTTCGGGAACACCTCGATGGCGGCCATCGTCATCACGTTCGAGAAGCGCACGGGGACGCTGGAACGCCTTCTTCTGGCCCCCCTGTCGTCCCACACCATCGTGGTCGGCAAGGGCTTGAGCGCGGCGGCATACGGGTTGGCCACGTCTCTCGTCCTGACGGTCGGGCTCGTGGCGCTCCTTCGCATGCCGCTGGCGAGGCCCGGCGTGTTCGCAGCCGGTCTCGTGCTCGGCGCGGGCGTCTTTTCGTTGCTGGGAATCGTCGCCTCGGTGCTGGTGAAAGAGGTCTTCGAGGCGATGACGTTGATGAACTTCTTCCGTTTTCCTCTGCTCTTCGTGAGCGGGGTGTTCCTGCCCGTCGCGGACATGCCGTCGTGGATCAGGCCGGTCGCCTATCTGTCGCCCCTGACCCACGTGGTGGAGCTCCTGCGGATCGGCGTTCAGGGCGGATCGCCTCTTGGCCCCGCATGGATTCCGGTGTCGGTCGCCGGCCTCTTTCTCCTGGCGGCGTATGGGATCACGGTCCCGTCTTTCCGTCGATTCGCCGCGCGATAGGCCTCGCGCCGGTTCCAGCCGGGAGGGTCGGCGGACGAAGACAGGAGTCCGACGGACATGGATGATTTCGGCAAGATCGAGGAGTTCCGGAAGGGAGATCCCGCGGCGTTCGAGTCGCTGGTGGTCAAGTACCAGCACAGGATCTACACTCTCTGCCGGTACCTGCTGGAAGACTCCCGCGATGCCGAGGATGCCGCACAGGATACGTTCGTCAAAGCATTCCAGGGGCTGAAAGGCTTTGCGCCGGCCGCCTCATTCTATACCTGGCTCTATCGAATTGCCGTAAACACCTGTATCGACCGGAGGCGGAAGGGCTCCGTACGTGCGGAAACGTCCGCCGCCGGCGGGAGCGATTTCCTCGACGCCGTTCCGTCCCCCGCTCTCTCCCCCGAATCCGCCTACGAGACGAAACAGGAGGCGGAAGCGTTGCAGGCGGCGCTTACCCGGCTTTCCGAAAAACTGAGGATTCCCCTCGTACTCAAGGAAGTGGAGGGGTTTTCGTACGAAGAGATTGCCGCGGCGCTGGATATTTCCGTCGGCACCGTGAAGTCGCGAATCTCCCGGGCGAGGGAGGAACTGGCAATAGCGCTCAAGATTCCACGGAACAAAACCCGCGGTGACACGTTGAAGAAGGCAGGAGAGAGGCCATGAGATGTTTTCGGGTCCGGAGACGGCTTTCCGCGTTGATCGACGGCGAACTGCGCCCGCGTGCGGCGGAGAAGCTCGAAGCGCATCTGGCGGGATGCCCACGGTGCGCCGCGGAGCTCGCGAGAGTGTCCGAGGTCCGGCGCCGGTTCGCCGCCGCACGGCGCTTTTCGGCGCCGCCGGGTTTCTCGGCCGCCGTGATGGCCAAAACCCGGACTCGGCCGGAACGAGCGTTCCGGCTCGCCCCGCTGCTCGCCCGGTTCGCCGCCTCCGCCGCGGTCGTACTGGCGATCGCCTCCGGCGCGCTGTCGGGTGGCGTTCTGACGGGTTCCCTTGGGCCGCACCGGGGTTCCCAGGGTGCGACCGTCGTGGCGTCGCTGTCGTTGGATGCGTTCGAGGCGGCTCCGCCCGGTTCGTTGGGGCACGGGTATCTCTTCGCGACGGGAGAAAGGCGATGAGGACCCGTTTTGTACGGATCGCGCTGGCGGTATCCCTGGCGTTCAACCTCTCCGTTCTGGTCGCCGCCGGAGTCCTCTACCACCGGGAGAGCGCCTATTGGGTTTCGCCTTTCGGGGTGAAGGTGCCCAGGGACCGATTTCCGTTCGAGCAGCTTTCCCTGCGCCCCGGTCAGATGAAGGTTCTGCGGCGGAACGCGATGCGTTTTCACGAGGCGGTCGACAGGACGCGCCGGGAAATCGCCGGGAAGCGAAACGACCTCCTGCGCCTGTTGCGCGCCGATCCTCCCGATGCCCGGGCCATCCAGGCGGTTTTGGCCGAAATGAGCCGAATCCAGGCGGAGATGGGGCGGAAGGTCGCCGCGCACATTCTTCAGGAGAAGGCGGTGCTGGACCGTCCGCAGCAGGAAGCGTTTTTCGACCTGATCCAAAAGGCCGTGATGCAGCCGGGTCAGGAAATGGGCCCGCCGCCCGGCAACTGATCCCCGCAAGCGGCGGACGGCCCCTCTTTTGGAAGGAACACAGTTCGGACCGCTTGGTCGCCCCCGCATTTCATGGATTGCGGTCGCAAGAAAGGAGAACGGAGCAGATGAACCGCTGGAACGCCACCCGTTTCAAGGTCGCCAGCATTGTTGCGGCGGTGGTTCTGTGCTTCGTTCCGACGGGCGGCGAAATCGCCATGGCCGGAACCGTGCCGCCCCCCGAGTACCGATCGTTGACCCTTGGGGAATGTCTGTCCCTCGCCAGCCGGCACAACCCCGCACTCGGCGGCGCCACGGAAAGAATACGGGAGTTGACGCAGGACTATCGTGCGGTCCGATCCGGGTTTTTCCCCCGTCTTTCGTTTCTGGCCTATTACGAGCGGCTGGACCCGGACCGACTTCCTCCCGGGGGGTCGACTGCGTCGCCGAGCGGCGAGTTCAACCAAGAGGAGGCGTTTGCCGGCATTTCCGGCAAACAGATCCTTTTCAACGGCGGGGTCACCCGTTACGGGACCCAAGCTGCGAGTATCGGTACCCATGTCCAGAAACAGGATGTCCGTCGGACCCGGGACGAAGTGGTCTTCGAGGTGACCCAGGCGTTCTATCGCCTGCTGGAAGCCAAAGAGAATCGGACGGTGGCCGAGAATGCGTTGAAACAGCGCCAGGACTTCGCCGGCCTGACCGAGGCCTTCTTCAGGGCGGGCAAGGTGACCAAGCTCGATTTCTTCCGGGCCAGTTCCCAGGCTTCGGATGCCAGGCAAGCGAAAGTCGAGGCCGAAAACGCGGTGCGGCTGGCGCGGGAAATTCTGGCCAGAACCATAGGCTTGAAGGAGCAGATTGAGGTGGACATCCGGGGCCGGCTCTCTCCCCAATACTCCCCGGCGCCCGATATCGGTGTCTTGTGGAAGGAGGCGCTCGACAACAATCCCGAGATCAAGCGACTGAACCTGGAAATCGAGCAAAGCAAAGCCTTGGTCGGGGTGGAAAAGGGACGATACTTCCCGGAGCTGAGTCTACGGGGCGACGTCGGTGTCCGGCATCAGGACACGCGCGGAACCCAAGGCGAGTGGCTGGCCGGGGTCTTCGTCGAATTTCCGTTTTTCGAGGGCGGATTGACCAGGGCGCACGTCGCGGCCGCCGATTCCCGATATCTTCAGCTGTTGGAGAAGAAAAGGGACCGACTGAACGGTCTTCGCGTCGACCTGACCTCCGCCTGTCAGGACTGGAACAACGCCACGAACGGAATCGTCGACATCCGCCGCACCGTGGAGGCGAACCAGGAAGCATACGCGAGCGCTCAAGCCCTGTATCGAAACGGCAAAGCCATCGGCCTGGATGTGCTTCGGGCGGAGGTCGATCTCACCGCTTCCCGATTCAATCTCGTAAGGTACGCGGCAGCGTTTGAAATCGCCAAGGCGAGGGTCAGACAGATCGTCGGTGCGCCTATCGTCGAGCAGTCCGGACCCGCGGACAACGGGGGCCAGACAAGATGAAAACGCCAAGCGGGAAGAAGATTTCGGTCATCGCGATCGTCGCGCTGATCGCGATTGCTGCGGGCTACATGGTTTTCCTGCGCCCCCTGCCGGTGGCCGTCGCCGTCGTTCGGCAAGCGACACTTCGGGACATCGTCCAAGGGCCGGGCACGGTGCAGTCCAAGGTGCCGGTGACGGTGAGCGCAAAGATCACGGGGATTTTGGAGAAGCTTTATGTGGACCAGGGAGATCGTGTTCACAAGGGCCAGCTCCTGGCTGAGCTCGATTCCGCCGAGCAATCGGCCCGTGAAGCCGCGGCCCGTTCGGGCCACGTGCGCGCCTCGCGCCAGCTGGCCAGCGCGAAAGCCGATCTTGCCAAGGCAAAGGCCAACCTTCTGCTGGCCGAGAGCAATTATCGGAGGGACTTGGCCGTCTACAGGCAAGGATATATTTCCTCGGCGGCCTTCGACGTGACCCATGCCGCCCTGCAGGTGGCCCAAAGCGATGTCGCAGCCGGGGAGGCCGCGGTCAAGGCCTCGGAGGCTTCGGTCAGGCAGGCCGAATCGGATACCCGCACGACCCGGGTGCTCCTCGGATACACGAGGATCCTTGCGCCCATGGACGGGGTCGTTACCGTCCGGCAGGCGGAGGTCGGAGATACCATCTCTCCGGGAACCCCCATCTTTCAGTTGGTCGGGGACCCGATATGGGCCGCTTCCTGGATCGACGAAACGAGGCTGGGGGCGCTGCACGTGGGTCAAAAGGCCTCGATCACATTGCGCTCCGGACAAGTCTACCGGGGCGAAGTCGCGCGCCTGAACAGCCAAGCGGACACCGTGACCCGCGATCTTGAAGTGGACGTGCAGTTCGCCATCCTTCCGAAGCCCTTACTCATCGGCGAGGAGACCGACGTAGCCATCGATGCCGGTCAGCAGACGGCCCTGGCGGTACCGCTCTCCGCGATCGCGGAGAGCGACGGCCGTCGCGGCGTCATGATCGTCTCCGATGGACGCGCCCGCTTCAGACCCATCGTGACCGGCCTTCAGGATACGAAGCGGGCAGCGGTTCTTCAGGGGCTGAAGGAAGGACGGTGATCATCAACCCTGCGGGAATCCGTCCAGGCAAGAAAGTCGCACCCCGGATCGCAGAACCGGGAAAAGGGAATGGGGCACTCTGATCGGCGACATAGGGTCCCGTTCCGGATCAACAGCTGCGGAAAGGTCCGCTGAGGAAGTCCCAATGAATTTGGCGATCTGCGACCTGAAGCAACACAAAGGCCGGTTCGTTGCCACGGTCTTGGGCGTCGGGCTGCTCTTTACCATCGTGCTTGCGATGAACGGAATCTATCGCGGCAATATTTTCGAAGGTACGGCTCTGATCAAGGACACCAATCCCGACCTTTGGGTTGTCCAGAGATACCGTGGCGGACCGTTCAACGAACAGTCGACCTTGCCCGAGTTCTACCGGTACAGCGTCAAGGCGATTCCCGGCGTCGAAAAGGCCAGCCCCTTTATCTACTATACGGTGGAGAGGCCGGTGGACGGCGAGAGCAGGCACTTCAGCATCGTAGGCTACGACGTTTTCGGAGGGCTCGGGGGGCCCAAAAAGATCGTCGCCG
>CAYWOT010000137.1:0-7033 GCA_964459975.1 uncultured bacterium | reverse complement strand
GCCGGAGACATGCTCGCCGGAACGCTCGTGGTGGAGACCGGCCGGGCCGAACATGACCTCCCTCTATTTGATTGACGGGCACAACGTCCTCTACCGCACCTTTTTCGGACTGCCGAGGCTTTCGGCTCCCGACGGGACGCCGACCCACGTCGTGTACGGGACCGCCCGCATCCTCCTCAAGATTCTCCGGGAGGAAGCGCCTGCCGCCGTCGCCGCCGTATTCGACAGCCCCGGGCCGACGCCCCGGCACGAGATCTTCCCCGCGTACAAGGCGAACCGGCTCAAGGTTCCCGAGGAGCTCCAGGCCCAGATTCCGCTCGTCAAGGAAGTGATCGACGCCCTCGGAGTTCCCCGGATCGAGGTGCCCGGCGTGGAGGCCGACGACATCATCGGCACCCTCTCGCGCCTTGCCGAAGAAGCGGGGATGGACGTCGTCATCGTCTCCTCCGACAAGGATCTCTACCAACTGGTGTCGCGCCACGTCCGGGTCCGGGACAGCCTGAAGGAGCGCCTGGTGGGGGAGGAGGAGGTCCGGGAGACCTTCGGGGTGGAGCCGGGACAGGTCGCGGATCTCCTCGCCCTGGCGGGCGACCCGTCCGACAACGTCCCCGGCGTCCCGGGAATCGGCGAAAAGACGGCGTCCGCGCTGCTCCGGGAATTCGGGACCCTGGAGAACCTTCTCGCCAACGCCTCCCGGCTCAAGGGCAAGCAGCGGGAGCGGATCGAGCGGAACGCGGAAGAAGCGCGGCTGTGCCTTCGCCTGGCCGAGATCGACCGCAACGTCGCCCTTCCGAAGGCGCCGGGCGACCTCAAGCCCCTGGGGCTGCGCCGGGAACGCGTTGCGCGGCTCTTCGCGCGGCTCGGCTTTCGGAAGCTCATGGACGAGCTCGATCTTCCCCCGGCCCCGGCGGCCCCCGCCGACGCCGGAAGTCCGGCCCTTTCGGCGCGCAGGGCCGACGACGCCGATGTGCTGTTCGCGGCGCTGGACGGGCGTCCGCCCGTTCGCGCCGCCGTCGCTCCGTCTCGGGCCGCGGAGAACGAAACCGCCGTGTCCGTCCCCGGCGGCGCCTTTGTCCTCCCGGACCGGGCCATACCGGACCTGTTCCGTCGGCTGGGCGACGCCGGGGCCACGGTCTGGCTGTACGACGGGAAGTCGTTCTTGAAGCGGCACGGCGACGTCGCGGCCGGCGGCCCGGCGCTGCTCGACCTGCAGGTCGCCGCGTATCTCCTCGCGCCGGAGGAAGGCACCCTGTCCCTCTCCAAGCTGCGCGAACGGTTCGCGGGCGCGGGTCCGCCGTCGGGACCGGGGGAACGGACGGAGGGGGAGGCCGGGGAGATCGGGGCGTTGGGCGAGATCCTCGATGCGCGGCTTCGGGACGCCGGTCTCGCGGCCCTTTTCCGGAACGTGGACATGCCCCTGCTTCCGGTCCTGTACCGAATGGAAAGCAAAGGGATCCGGATCGACCCGGAAACGTTCCGGGGGCTGTCGCGGGAGCTCGCGGAGAAAACCGGCGAAATCGAGCGGAAGGTGGCGGCGATCGCGGGACCGGAGTTCAACATCAACTCCCCCCGCCAGCTTTCCTTCCTTCTCTTCGAAAAACTGGGGCTGCCGCCGGTCAAGCGTACGAAGACGGGTTACTCGACGGACATGGAGGTGCTCGAGAAACTCAAAGGGGTCCACGAAATCCCCGGGCTGCTGCTGGAGTACCGGACACTGGCGAAGATCCGGTCGACCTACGTCGACGTCCTTCCGGCGATGGTCAATCCGGGGGACGGCCGCATCCACACCACGTTCCACCAGACGCAGACGGCCACGGGCCGCCTTTCCTCCTCCGATCCCAACCTTCAGAACATTCCGGTCCGTGCCGATCTGGGGACGCGGATCCGCTCCGGGTTCGTGGCGGAGCCGGGCTCGCTGTTCGTCGGGGCGGATTATTCGCAGGTCGAGCTGCGCCTGCTGGCGCACCTGTCGGGCGACGCCGAGCTCACGAGGAGGTTCGCCGAAGGAGACGACGTCCACGTCGCCACCGCGTGCGCCGTATTCGGGGTGTCGCCCGGAGGCGTCACGCCGGAGCTGCGCCGTCGGGCGAAGGTGATCAACTTCGGGATCCTCTACGGCATGAGCCCGTTCGGCCTGTCCCGGGAGCTCGGCATCGGCGGGCGGGAAGCGAAGCAGTACATCGACCAGTATTTCCTCCGGTATCCGGGCGTCAGCCGGTACCTCGAGGCGGTCAAGGAGAAGGCCCGGCGGGACGGAGAGGTCCACACCCTCTTCGGAAGACGCCGGCTCCTCCGGGACATCAACTCCCGGAACAAGGTTGTCCGGGAAGCGGCCGAGCGGATGGCGGTCAACACCCCGATCCAGGGGAGCGCGGCGGACATCATCAAGATGGCCATGATCCGGGTGGACCGGGAGTTCCGGGAGCGCCGCATGCGAGCCGCGCTGGTTCTCCAGATTCACGACGAGTTGATCGCCGAGGCGCCCGAGAGTGAGGTTTCCGAGGCCGAACGGCTCCTCCGGGAAGCGATGGAGGGGGCCGCCCGGCTCTCCGTGCCGCTCACCGTGGCGGTAGCCCGGGGAAGACATTGGGGGGAAGTTCACTGAAGCCGGGCCGCAGGCGATGAATAGATCGTTCGGCCGCCGCGTCCTATGAACGGGAACGAAAAGGCGAATCTCCCGGATGACGATCTGGTCCGGGCGGCGCGGCGCGGCGACGGAACGGCCTTTCGCGAGCTGCTGGAGCGGTACAAGCGCCGGGCGTTCGGCGTGGCCCTGGGAATCGTGGGAGATCCCGACGAGGCCGAAGACGTGGTGCAGGAAGCCTTCGTCAAGGCGTACTACAAGCTGCCGGACTTCCGGTTCGGCTCGAACTTCTACACCTGGTTCTACCGGCTCCTCGTCAACCAGGCGATCGACCGGTGGCGGAAGGCGGCGCGCCGTTCCGCGGTCCCCTTCGAGGACGCGCGGGTTCCCGGAGAAACGGCGGAGTCCGAGGCGGCGGGCCGGCCGAAGACCCCCGAGGAATTGGCGGGGAACCGGCAGCTCGCGGAGGGGATCGCGCGGGCGATCGCCGCGCTGCCGGAGTACCACCGGGCGGTCATCCTTCTGCGCGAGGTGGAAGGGATGACGTACGAAGAAATCGCCCGCGTGCTGGGATGCTCGGTCGGCACCGTGATGTCCCGTCTCCACTATGCGCGGGCGAGGCTCAAAGAAGCCTTGCAGCCGTTCCGGGAAGGATAGGAAGTCATGGAGTGCGCGGAAGCCAGACGGATGCTGCAGGACCTGATCGACGGTCGTCTCCCTCCCGGAGAAGCGCGGGAGGTGCGCGGCCACGTCGGGGCGTGCGGCCCCTGCGCGGCCCAGGAGAGCGAGCTCGAGCAGGTCGGGGAGCTTCTGCGGTTGTGGACCGAGGCCGGTGTCCGGGAGCGGGAGCCGCGGCTTTCCGGCATGTGGACCCGGGTCCGGGCCGCAGTCGATCTGGGGAGGCGGCCGCGCTTCGCGGCGCTTCGCAGGCGGTGGCTCTGGGTCCCGGCGGCCGCCGCACTTGCGGTCCTGGTCGCCCTGCTTTATCCTTCGGGTGGAGCGAAGGCGCCGTTCCACCCGAAAAGTTACGATGTGACGGTGGAATCCGTCGAGTCCGACGCGGGGACCGTCGTTCTGGTGGACAAGGGAGAGAACCTTCCGCGGGTGATCTGGATCATCGAACATGAGAAGACGTGATCCGCGGCCCGGGAGGGGAGTCCCGGTCGCCGCCCTTCTCGTTCTTGTCCTGATCGCCCACGCCGCCGTGGCCTCCGCCGACCCTCGGATCGGCGTCGACGTGGGGGTCGTCATGGCCTCCAACGAAGGCGGCACGACGGACCCCGCGCTCTCCTCGCTGAAAAGCACGCTGCACTCGATGTTCACCTACTCCTCCTACCGGATGATCGACCGGCTGAACCGTTCCCTTGCCATGGGGGAGACCGGGACCTTCCCCCTTCCCGAAAACCGGTCGATGCGCGTGACGCCCGTGCCCGCCAAGAGAAACCGGATCCGCCTGGCCGTCCAGATCATGGAGGGGAACCGAAACCTGCTCACCACGACCCTGGGGCTTACCCGGGGCGGAATGGTCCTCGTGGGCGGCCCTCCGTACGGGAAAGGCGTCATGATTCTCATCATCTCCGCGCAATAGCCTCCGCCGTTGAATATCGGGGCCGCCCCGGACGTCTGATCGACGAAAGCGGGAAACCATTGTTCGGAAAGCCGGGTTCACCCACTTGTAAGGGGAACCGCCCGAAACGTGAGGAGGACCAAGCGATGAAAAGATGGATTGCGACAGCGGTTGCGGCGGCGTTTCTCGCGGCGGCCGCCTCGACGCCGGCCTTTGCGGGCGACCGGGGATGGGCGACCGCCGGCAAGATCCTGACCGGCATCCTGGGGGTGACCATCCTCGGGAATGCCATCGCCAATGCCCATCCCTATCCCTACCGCGTGTACGCTCCCCCTCCGGTGGAATATTATCCTCCGGAGGACGTCTGGATCCCCGGCCACTACGAAGCGAGGGTGGAGAGCCGGTGGATTCCCGGCCACTGGGAGTTCGAGACGTTCCGGCCCGACTACGACGACGGCTACGGCGGTCGCTACGGCCGGCGTCACGCCCGGCGCGTTTGGATCGGGGGCCATTACGCGGACGTGGAGGTGAGCGTGTGGATCCCGGGCCACTGGGAGTCTCGCGGCTAGAAACCGGTGTCCGACGCGGGACACACGGCGCGCGTCCGCCGGCCGTCCCTTCGACCGGCCATGCCCCCGGGGGGAGACTCCCGGGGGTTTTTTTTGCTCTCTCCGGATTCGCTTCTCGAGTATGATTCTCCCGGGAGGCGACGATGCCCGATGACCGCGTAGGGGAGGGGCAACCGCTCCGGAACTCCCTCTGGAACCTGCTCTACCGGATCGTCTCCGTCGGCGACCGGTCGGGGACCGCCTGGGGCGCGATCCTGCGCGGTACCTGCATCGGGTTCTTCAAGGAGACCTACGACGATCTCCCGGTCGCCGACAATGAGGCGGCGCGCCGCGTCCTGAAGGACTTCTTTTTCCGGCTGCCCGACCACCGGATCTTCGATCTGTACGAGTTTCTCCTGACCGACGACCAGTCGGGCATGAAGGAAGTCGACCGGAAGCTCATCCGGCGAAGCCTGAACGGGGTCCTCGAGGAGGAGGCGGCGCCGGTCCGGCTTCTGCGCGACCGGTTCGTCCCGCTGCCCGACGAGCTCGGGCTCGACGCCGTGGCGGGCGCCCAAGAAAAAGTCTCGCTGTTCGACCTCGAGGCGGCCCGCAGGCATCTGCAGGCCGCGGTCGAGTTCCTGTCGCGCCGGCCCGAGCCCGCCTCCGGGGAGGCGATCCGCGAGGCGGTGCTGGCGGTGGCCGCCGTCGTCAGGACCATCGGGGAAGCCTCGGGGCCGGTGGCCTTGGGAACGGTTGCCCCGGCGGCCGGGCGGCTCGGCATCCCGCCGGCGCTTCGCGAAGCGGTCGACGCGATGCTCGACTACTGCCGGTCCGCGGGCGGCCTCGGCGGCGGAGGGACCGGCGCCGAGGATCCCGACGGGGCGGAGGCGGCCTGCCTCGTCGCGTTCTGTTCGTCGGTCGTCAACCTGCTCTTGTCGCGGGCGGGCTGAAGAGGCGCCGAAGCAGGGGAGCGGCAAGGCGCGCGACCGAGTGCACCGCAGGCGTAGGCGACGCGGCGTCGTAAGGATGCCCGAGCGGGCGCAACGCGCATCGCGTATGACGGCCATCCATGGCCGAACGTCGGCGGGAGGCATGGATGCCGGAGCCGACGGCCGCCGCCGCAGAAGCTTGGTGGAAAATTCGGGCTAGGACCGGAAAAGACGGCGGCGGGGCCCCGCCGTTCCGCGGCGCCGCACGAGCGTGTCCACGATCCGGTCCGCGGAGCGGACGACCTCGAACAACGCCAGGCTGTCCGTGGAGACCGTTCCGCTGCTCCTGGCCCGCCGGAAGAACGAGAGGATCGGGTCGAACCAGCCGCCCGTGTTGGCCACGACGATCGGCCGTGCGTGCAGGCCGAGCTGCTTCCAGGTCAGGATCTCGAAGAACTCATCCATCGTCCCGAAGCCTCCGGGAAGAATCGCGAAGGCGTCCGCCCGGCGGCTCATCTCGAGCTTGCGCTCGTGCATCGACCGGGTGACGATCAGCTCCGTAAGGCCGCGGTGAGCGAGCTCCTCCGTGCGCAGAAACTCGGGAATGACGCCGATCGCCCGGCCCCCGCGCGCCAGGACCCGGTCGGCGAGCACGCCCATGAGTCCGACCGATCCTCCCCCGTACACGAGGGTGATGCCCTCCTCGGCCATCCGATCGGCCAGCGCGGCGGCGTCCTTCCGAAAGTGCTCGGGGACGTCGTCGCTGGAACTGCAGAAGGTGCAGAGTCGCCGGATTTCCATGACGCCAACGATAATGCCGATCGCGGAAAATGGGAAGATGGGCGGGAACGGTGCGTTGACACGCGGTGAACGTTAAAATACTAATAATGCCATAGATTAAGTAGGGGGTGGCTGCGATGGGGAGATGGTTTCCGGACAATTCGCTTTCGATCGGAAGGACGCCGCTCGTCCGTCTCAACCGGATCGGCGACGGCGCCAGGGCGACCCTTCTCGGAAAGGTGGAGGGGCGCAACCCGTCCTATTCGGTGAAGTGCCGCATCGGAGCGTCCATGATCTGGGACGCCGAGCGCAGGGGCGTGCTGGGACCGGGCAAGACGATCGTGGAGCCGACCTCCGGGAACACGGGAATCGCCCTGGCGTACGTCGCCGCCGCACGCAGGTACGACCTCATCCTCACCATGCCCGAGACGATGAGCATCGAGCGCCGGAAGGTGCTCCGCGCGTTCGGGGCGCAGGTGGTGCTCACCGAGGGGGCCAAGGGGATGCAAGGCGCGATCGACAAGGCGGACGCGATCGCCGCATCGGACCCATCGCGGTATTTCGTGCCGCAGCAGTTCCGCAACCCGGCCAACCCGAAGATCCACGAGGATACGACGGGACC
>CAYWOT010000136.1:0-7062 GCA_964459975.1 uncultured bacterium | reverse complement strand
CTGGAGCGCCTTCGCCTGCACGCCATGGACGAGTTCCTCGAGGATTACCCGAGCGGGCTCGCCGAGGGCCGCTACGTCGCCGGGGCCCTGCCCCGCCTGCCCTTCGCGGACCGCCGGTTCGACCTCGCGCTGTGCTCCCACCTCCTGTTTCTGTACAGCGCCCGTTTGTCCGCGGAGTTTCACCTGCGGTCGATCCGGGAGCTGTGCCGGGTCGCGCGCGAGGCGAGGATCTTTCCCCTGCTGGAACTGGGAGCCACGAAGTCGCGGCATCTCGATGCGGTGGCGTCCCGTCTCCGGGAGGAAGGATACGAGGTGACCATCGACCGGGTGCCGTACGAGTTTCAGAGAGGCGGCGACGAACAGATGCGGGTGACCGCCAAATGAAGGAAGAGCCCCAGACAATCCTCTTCTGCGGGGAGACCTTCCCCGAGGCGGCTTTGAGGCTCGCGCGCCGGCTGTCCGATTCGGGCCACAAGCTCGTCGTCTGCGCCGAAGAGGAGATCGCGCGCCGCGCGGACGACGCCGACGTGCTCATCCCGGCGATCGCCCGGATCGACGCAGCCGCAATCGAGCGCGGGCGGTTCGGCCTGATCCACCAGTTCGGCGTCGGCCTGGAGACGGTGGACATCGAGGCGGCGACGCGATGCGGCGTCTTCGTGGCGCGCGTTCCGAGCTCCCTTTCCGGCAACGCGGCCTCCGTGGCCGAGCACGCCGTGCTGCTGATGCTCGTCCTCTCGCGCCGCATGGAGGACGCAACGCGGGCCTTCGCGGACCGCCGGGTCGGCGTGCCGCTGGGCGCGGCGCTTCTGGGAAAGACCGCCTGCATCGTGGGGATGGGAAACATCGGCGCGGCCGTCGCCCTGCGCCTCTCCGGGTTCGGCATGCGGCTTGTCGCCGTGGACGACCACAGGGATCCGCGGCGAAGGCTGCGCCCGGACGTCCGGATCGATCGGTTCCATCCCCTGGCCGATCTTCCCGAAGCGGTCGCCGGAGCGGACTACATCGTGGCGTGCATCAACTACCACGCCGGTCTCCACCACCTGTTCGGCCGCACGCTGCTGTCGGCCGCGAAGCCCGGGGCGATCCTCGTCAACATCGCGCGCGGGGGCCTGGTCGATCCCGACGCGCTGCTCGAGGCGCTTGCAAGCGGCCGGATCGGGGGCGCAGGCTTGGACGTCTTCTGGGAGGAGCCGGTCGACCCGGACCATCCGCTCTTCCGGGAAAACGTCGTCGCCACCCCGCACATCGCGGGGGTCACCGAGGTCTCGTACGACGGCACGGCGGCGGTGTGCGCGGACAACATCGCCCGGTACGCCCGGGGCGAACCTCCGCTCCATGCGGTCAACGCGCCGCCCGCCCCGCGCCGACGTCCCCGTTAGCCGAAACGATCGCGATAGCCCGGCAAGGAAAGCGGCCACCGGAAAACGAAGTTTCCCAGCAAAATCCTTCCGTTGAGCGGGCGTTGCTCCTTTGTCTCCCGCGGCGCGAGGGCCGGTCCTCCGCGTGAACGCGCTTTCGCCGGATCCGGTTTCCTGCCGGCGAATGCGGCCGTAACGCAGCGGGAACCTTGTTCGGCCGGGAGGCGTCCAATATCGAAATGACGCGGGCAGAGAGGTACGCGCGCTTCCGAAAACGGAACGGCACCGCGCCATGCAAGGACCGGGGTTTTTTGGAGGCCACCGGCTTGCGCGAAAGAGGGAAGTCGTATACAGTGTTAACAACGTCCCACGGGCTTTCGACGTTCATTTGTCCTGACGCAAACGGCCACCTCGTAACGCAACGCAGGATCTTTGGAAGGGTACCCGGCCCGGTCGGACGTCGGCGCGGTCGCAGTCGAGCGGGCGGCGAAGGCGGAGGGTCTTTCCAAGGATCCGGGCCTCCCGCGGGGAACCCCTCCCCCGCAACGGAAAGGAGCCGTCATGCCAGCGACCCTCGAACAAGCAGCCGGGTTGTCCGTAGCGAAGGTGGTGGAGATCTCCTCATCGTCCGATAAGAGCTTCGAGGACGCGATCCGGTCGGGGATCGCCCGCGCCTCCAAGACGCTGAAAGGGATCAAAGGCGCCGTGGTGATCGACCAGAAGGTCGTCGTCCGGGAAGGAGCCGTCACGGAATTTCGGGTGAACATGAAGGTAACCTTTATCCTCAACTAGCCGTTGCCGCAGGGGGACGGGCCCCCGCTCCAAAAAGGCGTCCGTCCCCGTCGTCTCGAGGGAGGGTTGTGCCATGATGGGCCGTCGTAGTGGCCTCGTTCGGGATCCGAAAGAAGAAGTGGAACCAAACGCAGACGTACGGAGCGCGGAGCCGGACGAAAGGAACACGATCACCGGGAAAGTGGCGAAAGTGGTGGACGCGCACAGCATTCTCGTGGAGCCGCGCCGCTCCGGCTGGGCCCGTCGGCTGCCGGGCCGCCGCCACAGGCAAATGGTGCGCATCCGGAAGATCCGGCTGGGCGACGTGATCTGGCTGACCGGCACCTATACGCGGAAGATGCTGGAGGCGACCTTCCGGAACCGGCAGGTGACGTGCCTGATCCGGTCCCGGGAAAAGGGAGGAGCGATCGTCGCCGACGTCTACCTTTCCTGAGCAGAAGGCGATCCCCATGCGGCGCCCCGCGCGCGAGGGGCGTCCGACGCGTCGCCTGGCGGCCGCCGTTGCCGCCGCGCTGATTCTCTTTTCGTTTTCCGCCGTTGCCGCCGTCGCCGCCGCCGGGGACCTCGTCGTGGGGAATTTCAGCGGCGCCACGCTCTCGGGCTGGACGCCCAAGACCTTCAAGGGCAAGACCGCGTACTCCTTCGTGGAGGACGGCGGGCGATGGGTCCTCATGGCGCAAAGCCACGGCGCGGCGTCCGCCCTCATAAAGAAGATCACCCTCGACCCGAAGGAGTACCCGGTGCTGCGCTGGTCGTGGAAGATCGGCGCGACGATCCCCAAGGGCGACGGAAGAACCAAGGCGGGCGACGACTACGCGGCCCGCGTCTACGTCGTCTTTCCCCGGACGTTCTTCTGGCGGACCCGCTCGATCGAGTACGTCTGGGGGAACCGGGTGGCGAAGGGAACGTTCCTTCCCAGCCCCTTCAGCGGAAAATTCGTCATGGTCGCCGTCGAGTCGGGAAACGAAAACGCGGGAAAATGGGTCGACGAAGAGCGCAACGTCTACGAGGACTACAAAAAGGCGTTCGGAGAGGACCCGCCCAAGATCGGCGCCGTGGCGCTGATGACCGACACCGACCAGACCGGCCAGGACGCGGTGGCGTATTACGGAGACATCACCATCGGCAAAAGCTCGTCGCCCTAGCGCAGCCCACCAGCCGGTTTCCGTACCCGAAACAAAAAAAGGGCCCGGCAACCGCCAAGCCCTTCCCAGGGATTTCCCGCAGAATTTGCCCCCTTCCGGGTGGGTCGAAGACCTCATCGGCGGAAGACACGCTCCCGTCGGGCAATCGCGCCCGCGAGAATAGGACTTGACGCAGGCGCAAAAATTGGTTTTTTCTGTACGCTGGATACCGCCGGCCACGTGAGTCTCCTCCTGTAGTGCATTTTTCGTCCGCCGACGGGCGCATAAGCCTGAATCCTTTGGTTGCCGCAACCTCCTTTGCGTGCCGTGCCACGGAGGGTTCGAGTGGATCGGATTCGGTGTGCGACTCCCGTTTCGTCCGGTGGAATCGAGAGAGATTCCCGCTGCTCGACGCCTGCACCCGCTCCGTTTCCCGTTCCCACTCCTTCGACGATGCTTCCTGCGCCGCCGGGGAACGGTTCATGAAGAAGCGTCCGCCGTTCAACATCAAGACCACCCGCCCCGACCCGTCCGGCCTCTTTCCGAGAAAGCGGCTTTTCCGCAAGCTCGATCAGGTGCGGAAGCGGCCGATCGTATGGATCACCGGGCCTCCCGGCTGCGGCAAGACCGCGCTCGTCGCGAGCTATCTCGAACAACGAAAGATCCCGTGCGTCTGGTACCAGGTGGGAAGGGGCGATGCGGATCTTGGCGCCTTCTTCCGTTCCCTGAGTCTGGCCGTGCACAGCGGAGTGCCGGGAAAGAAGAAGTCTCTTCCCCGGTTTCCCCGCGAGGCCGAGATCTCCCGCTTCGCCGGAGCCTATTTCGAGGAACTCTACGCCCGGATGGGAAGCCCCTCGGTGCTGGTATTCGACAATTTCGAACGGTCGAGCGCCCGGTCGACCTTCGTCGAAGTGATCCGGGAAGGGTTCGTGCGCCTTCCGCGGGGCGTAAACGTCCTCGTCTTAAGCCGAAGCGGCCCGCCTCCCGCATTGGCGCGCCAACGGGCGAGCAACCGGATGGGGTTCATCGGGTGGAAGGACCTCCGCATGACCCTCGAGGAGACCGAAGGCCTCGCCGCAACCTGCGAGGAGAGAAAACTCTCCCGCGACGGGGTCGAGTATCTCCTGGCCAGGACGGAGGGCTGGGCGGCGGGAGTCGTGCTGTTGCTCGCCGGGGCGGGCGCAGACGGCATCGAGCCTAAAGGGTTGGAGACGCGCACGCCGCAGCTGGTCTTCGACTACTTCGCCAGCGAGTTGTACGACCGGATGGGCGCGAGGACCCGGCGCTTCCTGCTCCGGACGGCGTTCCTGCCCAGCCTGACGGCAACGATGGAACAGCGGCTGACGGGCAACGCCAGCGCGGCGCGGATCCTTTCCTACCTGGACCATCACCACGTTTTCATCGAACCGGTGCCGGGCGGCGCGACGTCGTTCCGGTACCACGCCCTGTTCCGGGAATTCCTTCTCTCCCGCGCAAAAAGGGAGTGCGCGCCGGAGGAACTCTCCGGGATCCGCCGGGCCGCGGCCGCGATCCTGGAGGAATCGGGACAGATCGAGGAAGCCGTGGCGCTGCTCCGCGAGAACGGGGAATGGGACGAATTCGCCCGGGTGATCCGGGTCCACGGCCCCGGCTTGGTCCGGATGGGCAGGTGCCGTTCCCTCCGCGAATGGACGGAGGATCTCCCGAAGGAAACGATGGAGAAGCGGCCCTGGCTCTCCTACTGGATGGGGATCTGCCGCCTGCCGTTTGCGCCGGAGGAGAGCCGGGCCCTGTTCGAGGATGCCTCCCACGTCTTTCGGCAGCGCGGCGATCCGGAGGGAGAGTTTCGCTCTTGGGTGGGCGTCGCGGAGGCGATCATTTGCGGCCCGGGGACGCTCAAAGCCCTGGATCCGTGGTTCGCGACGCTCGAGGAGCTGCTGCAGCGCCACCCGACCTTTCCCTCCGTCGAAACCGAAGCGCGGGTAACCGGGACGGTCCTAAAGGCATCCGCCCTGAGGCGCCCCCATTCCATGGACATGAACTCGTGGGCGGAGCGGGCCGCGGCGCTTGTCCGGTCGACCGAAGACGGGCCGCTGAAATTTCTGCTCCTTCTCAACATGGCCTCGGGATGTTTTCACGCGGGCGACCTGCTGTCGTTCGCCCACCACCTTGAGTCCCTGCGTGCGCTCTCCGCAAACCGGGAAATCACCCCGCTCTCCCATCTCGAGCTGTTCTGGCTCGAGGCGGCCCATGCGAACCTGATCGGTGAACACAGGCGTTGCCGAAAGATAGTAGCGGAGGGGCTCGCGCTCTCCGAAGAGACCGGGATCCACCTCAAGGACTTCCTCCTGATGGGGCACGGGGTTTTGGGCAGCCTCCACCTGAGGGACCTGCCCGAGGCGCAAGATCTTTTGCGGAGAATGGCATCCGCGCTTCCGCAGGCGGCGCAGTGGGAGGCGGGGGTCTATCATTTCGTCGCGTCCGAGGAGGCCCTCCACCGGGACGACGAGGCGCATGCGCAGTTCCATGCCGACCGCTGCCTCACCATGTTTACGGAAGTCGGAAACCCGTGGACCGAGGTGCTGGCAAGACTGCAGAGCGCGTTCGTCCTGGACCTTTGCGGGAAGGCGGCGGACGCGGACCGTCATCTGGAGCGCGTCTTTCGGATCGGCGTGGAGCGCCGCATGGACTTCGCCCGCTTCGTCGCGCTTCTCGCCCGGGCGCACCTCCGTCTTCGGACCGGAGAAAGGGACGACGGCCTCGTCTTTCTGCGCGACGGCCTGCGGTTCGGAAGGGAGAAGGGGTTCGTCGACACCTACGTGTGGCGCCCCGGCCTGCTGGAGACGATCGCCTCGGAAGCGCTGGAGCACGGGATCGAGACCGAGTACGTGCGCGACATGGTCCGCAAAAATTCCCTCCTTCCCGACGGCGCCGTCCATTACACGGAGAGATGGCCCTGGGCCCTCAAGATCTTCACGATGGGGCGGTTCACGCTCGTGCGCGACGGCGAGCCGGTCTCCTATTCCCGAAGGGCCCAGCAGAAACCGCTCCAGATGCTCAAGGCGCTGATCGCCATGGGGGGAAGGAACGTCAGCAAGGAGCACTTGACCGAGATTCTCTGGGCCGACGCCGACGGGGACATGGCGCACCACTCCTTCGCCATGACCCTCGGGCGCCTGCGCAAGCTCTTAGGCTACGAAAAGGCCGTCGTGCTCTCCGACGGCCGGCTGAACCTGTGCAACCGGCACTGCTGGGTCGACGTCTGGGCGCTCGAGCGGATCCTCGGGCAGGCCGAAAGCGTGAAGGGAGAAGGCCCGCTTGGGAAACGCGACGAGGAGCACGCCCGGCTCGTCGAAAAGGCGATCGCCGTCTACAAGGGGCCGTTTCTCGAAGGGGAGACCTTCTGCTCGCAGATCGAGACCTCGCGGGAGCGGCTGCGGAGCAAGTTCCTGCGGTTCGTCGAAGCCGCCGGACGCCGCGCGGAAGGGCGCGGCCAACTGGAGACCGCCCTGTCCTGGTACCGCAAGGCGCTGGAGGTGGACAATCTCGCCGAGGCGATCTACCGGCGGAAGATGATCTGCCACCGGCAGCTCGGCCGCACGGCGGAAGGGCTGGCGACCTACCGGCGCTGCAGGAAGATCCTGGCCGCCGTCCTCGGGGTCGAGCCCTCTTCCGAGACCGAGGCGATCCGAAGGTCGCTGCTCACAAGATAGATTCCTGATCTGCCCCGATTTTTTTCCTTAGGCAGGTAAATTTCTTCTGAAACTGTGATCTATCTGTTACCTCCGGCGCGGTATTTTCCGCTCATA